>NZ_JAPFCD010000010.1:0-130851 GCF_026153155.1 Photorhabdus aballayi
TTTCAGGTCCCCCACTTTGGTCTCGCGACATTATGCGGTATTAGCCACCGTTTCCAGTGGTTATCCCCCGCCATCGGGCAGATCCCCAGACATTACTCACCCGTCCGCCGCTCGTCAGCAAAAGCGCAAGCGCTTTCCTGTTACCGCCCGACTTGCATGTGTTAGGCCTGCCGCCAGCGTTCAATCTGAGCCATGATCAAACTCTTCAATTGAAAGCTTGATGCTCAAAGAATTCACTAATTAACGCTCTTTTGTTTGGCTAACTTTGTCGGCTTCACTGCGCTACACCTCGCCGTACTGAAGTACTGTCTCGGTGTTGCTCGCTTGCCTTCGCGTTATCCTGCCAAAATAACGTTACTAAATTAGTTCGTAATGAATTAACTGTTGTTCACTCTTCAAGACTTTAAAACGTATTTTTTTGTGATACGGTCTTGTGAGTGCCCACACAGATTGTCTGATTAATTGTTAAAGAGCAGGCTGACATAAAAATTAACATTCTCGTTCAGCCGGGCTGCGTATACTACGCTTTTCGCCCGCAGAGTCAAGCGCTTATTCGCTTTTTCTCTGCCCGACCTCACAATGTTTATCAGCGTTGTGTCGGTCAGTGGTGGCGCATTATAGGGAGTTCTTTGACGCTGGCAAGTATTTATTGAAAAAAAATTTCCAACAGAATGCTTTTTCAACAATATGATGATATAAAGAACAAAACAGCCTACTTTTTAATGTCCTTAATCGCTTTAGGTAAGTCTGCAAGGCTATTTATGACTAAATCAGCCGCTTGTTCAGCTTCATCAGTAATTGGTTTACCTGTACGAACTAACACTTTAGTTCCCACTTTCGCCAACGTCGCCGCTTGCATATCTTCCAGCTTGTCACCAACCATAAAAGAAGCTGTCATATCAATACCAAGTTCTTTCTGTGCGTCCAGCAACATACCCGGCTGTGGTTTACGACAGTCACAACTCTTCTTATATTGCTCTTCAGTTGCATCTGAGTGATGAGGGCAATAATAGATGCCATCCAAATCCACGCCACGGTCTGCCAGCGACCAATCCATCCATTCCGTCAGTTGCAAAAACTGCTCTTCATCGAAAATGCCACGGGCAATACCTGACTGGTTTGTAACTAATACCAGTGCATACCCCATCTTTTTCAATTCAATCATGGCTTCAATGACACCATCGATAAATTGAAAATCATCTATTTCATGTACATAACCATGATCGATATTTATTGTTCCGTCACGATCTAAAAATACGGCAGGAATACCTTGTGTCACCCGATTGCTCCAAGAATGTAATAAGCTTCCAGTATCGCACGATTTAGCTATGAATGAGAATGCAGCAATTAATTTATTCACAGTTGACTTAGACGTCTAGACACCTTAACATCCGATTCAACGGGTGGTTTGTTTTCTCAAAAATGTTCAAGCTATCAATTTTCAAAATTTTTATAAAAACAAATAAGAATAAAAATGATAAAACTTTCTCATATCAATAAAATATTCCAGCAGGGTGCCCGTTCTATTAACGCGCTTTCAGATATCAGCCTGCATGTCCCACAAGGGCAAATTTACGGTGTTATTGGCTCATCCGGCGCAGGTAAAAGTACACTAATTCGCTGTGTAAATATGCTTGAGCGTCCAACTTCCGGGCAAGTACTGGTTGATGGTCAGGATTTAACTATCTTATCTGATAGTGATTTAACTCGTGCACGTCGTCGTATTGGCATGATTTTCCAGCACTTCAATTTGCTGTCTTCAAGAACAGTGTTTGGCAATATAGCTTTACCTTTGGAACTGGATAACATTCCAAAGTCTGAAATTAAAAAGCGAGTAGACGAGTTATTGGAGCTTGTTGGTCTTGCAGATAAGCATGATGCTTATCCAGCAAATCTCTCCGGCGGACAAAAGCAACGCGTTGCCATTGCACGCGCTCTAGCTAATTCACCTAAGGTCCTTTTATGTGATGAAGCAACCAGTGCCCTAGATCCTGCAACAACACGTTCTATTCTAGAATTATTGAAAGATATTAATCGCCGTCTGGGACTAACCATTCTGTTAATTACACATGAAATGGATGTCGTCAAACGTATTTGTGACCAGGTAGCCGTTATTAGTGGTGGGCAATTGATTGAACAAGACATTGTTAGTGAAGTGTTCTCTCATCCCAAGACGCCTATCGCTCAGGCATTTATTCAGTCAACTTTGCATCTGGATATCCCTGAAGATTATGTACAAAAAATGCAAAGCCACCCAGCGCCAGATCTTAGTCCATTATTGAAATTAGAGTTCACCGGTCAGTCTGTTGATGCCCCACTGATTTCAATGGCGGTACGTCGTTTTGATATTGATATGAATATATTAAGTTCTCAAATCGATTATGCCGGCGGCGTAAAATTTGGTGTGATGTTAGCTGAATTACACGGTGAAAATGGCGGCGTTGAATCAACGATTAAGTTTTTACAAGATCATCATGTGAAAGTAGAGGTTCTCGGTTATGTCTGAAGGAATGATTTTATTACTGGCTAAAGGCGTCTGGGAAACTCTAGTAATGACTTTTGTTTCTGGTTTCTTTGGCTTCATTATCGGGCTGCCGGTCGGTGTATTATTATATGTCACCCGTCCCGGTCAAATTATGGAAAATAGTAAACTCTATCGTTTTCTTTCAGCGGTAGTTAATATTTTCCGCTCTATCCCATTTATTATTTTACTGGTGTGGATGATTCCTTTTACCAGATTAATTGTGGGGACATCGATCGGTTTACAGGCTGCCATTGTCCCATTAACCATAGGTGCTGCACCATTTATTGCTCGTATGGTGGAAAATGCTTTATTAGAAATTCCATCGGGACTCATTGAAGCCGCTAGAGCAATGGGAGCAACTCCATTCCAGATTATAAAGAAAATTCTGTTACCTGAAGCATTGCCTGGTCTGCTCAATGCAGCCACAATTACCCTCATAACTTTAGTCGGTTATTCTGCAATGGGAGGTGCTGTAGGTGCAGGCGGATTAGGCCAAATTGGCTACCAATACGGTTATATCGGCTATAATGCAACAGTAATGAATACCGTATTAGTGTTACTGGTTATTTTAGTTTATTTAATTCAATTAAGTGGTGACCGTTTAGTCAAGGCCACAACACATAAATAACAAGATTATTTTAATAACAGTACCTGTTCGGTGCTAATAAATCAGTATTCTATAGGGGTAAAGTATGTCTGTTAAATTAAAAACAATCGCAACTATCGGCGCTCTTTTAGGTTCATTAATTTTGTCGGGTTGTGGGCAAGAGAAAAAAGATCCAAACCATATTAAAGTCGGCGTTATCGTTGGTGCAGAGCAGGAAGTTGCTGAAATTGCCAAAAAAGTCGCTAAAGATAAATATGGTCTAGATGTAGAATTGGTGACCTTTAATGATTTTGTATTACCAAACGAAGCTCTGAGTAAAGGTGATATTGATCTGAATGCATACCAGCACAAACCCTATATGGATCAGCAAATCAAAGATCGCGGTTATAAGATGGTCATAGTTGGCAATTCTTTTGTTTATCCAATTGCAGGTTATTCCAAAAAAATTAAATCTCTGGATGAATTGCAGGATGGTTCCCAAATTGCGTTACCAAACGATCCAACGAACTTAGGCCGCTCTTTATTACTGTTACAGAAACAAGGTCTAATTAAACTGAAAGATGGCATAGGTTTATTACCAACAGTTCTGGACGTTGTTGAAAATCCTAAAAATCTAAAATTAGTCGAACTGGAAGCTCCACAATTACCACGTTCACTGGATGATCAAAAAATTGCTCTGGCAATCATCAATACGACATATGCAAGCCAGATTGGCCTGACTCCAGCAAAAGATGGTTTATTTGTTGAAGATAAAGATTCTCCATATGTAAACCTACTAGTTAGTCGAGAAGATAACAAAGATGCTGAAAACGTTAAGAAATTCGTTAAAGCATATCAATCCGACGAAGTTGATGAAGCTGCCAATAAGATCTTTAATGGTGGTGCAGTGAAAGGTTGGTAATCTTTCATATTACGCTCATCAATATTAGAATAATCAGGCGGACAAATTGTCCGCCTGATTTATCATGGCATCATGTTTTCGATATTTCTTGTTAACCTGATCTACTCGCCTAACTCTAACCGTAAAAATTCGAGGATCTATAATGCGTAGGCTACTTGCCTCTTTGTTAGCACTGTCCATAACAGGATGCTCAATACAACAAACAACATTTCCTGACTCTTCCCAATTATCAGATATGAAACTTACAGAACTATCAACTGGAGAAAAAAAGCATTTCCCTTCATCCGTAAAGTTATATACCAAGAGTGAAGAATTATTAGGTGCCTCATTTAAAGATTTAGGGATTGTTTCTGGTCAATCATGTCGCAGTTCCTTACAAGATCCACCAGCGAATATCACCGTAGCTCGCAACCAGATGATAACCAAAGCAGCTTATTTGGATGCTAACGCTGTTTTATTGCATCAGTGCGAAATATTATCAGGCCAAGGATGCTACCAGATAGCAATATGTGAAGGCTCAGCCCTGCTTATCACCCAATGACCGATTTCCATTTCACACAGATAGGGGTTATCCACTCCCCTTATAAAGAAAAATTTGCCATTCCCCGCCAACCAGGTCTTATAGAAGACGGTGGCGGGAAACTGGTATTTATTCCTCCCTATAATCAACCGGATGCAGTTCGTGGTCTGGAACAATTTAGTCATTTGTGGGTTATTTTTATCTTCCATCAAACAATGGAAGGTGGCTGGAAATCAATGGTGCGTCCTCCTCGTCTAGGCGGCAATGCAAAAATGGGCGTATTCGCAACCCGTTCGACTTTTCGGCCTAATCCAATTGGTATGTCTCTAATTGAACTTAAAGGGATCGAATACAAGAAAGGTCAAGTTACTCTGGAATTGGGTAGCCTGGATTTAGTTGATGGTACGCCTGTTATTGATATTAAGCCTTATTTACCTTTTGCCGAATGTCAGCCACATGCGATAGCAGGTTTTGCACAACAATCCCCTTCTACCGATATGGAAGTGATATTTTTACCTGCCGCTGAGCAACAACTCATCTCAGTTCAAAATATTTATCCGAATTTACGTCGTTTTATCAGCCAAGTTTTGACCCAAGATCCTCGTCCTGCTTACCGGAGAGGAGAACAGGAAAATCGGGAATATGCGGCTCATTTACTGAATTTTAATGTACGCTGGAGAATATGTGGCACATTGACTGAAGTGATCGCCATAGATCCCCACTAAAAATCAGCATATACCCTTTTGGCATTTTAAACTCACTGGTAGACTAAAGGCTTATTTTCGCTTTTTATTGGCTGGCAAATTTCTGCCAGTCAGAAGCAATTTGCTGCTCTAATGGAACCTAACAATGCGTACTAGCCAATATCTGCTCTCTACATTAAAAGAGACTCCTGCCGACGCGGAGGTTGTCAGCCATAAACTGATGCTTCGTGCGGGTATGATCCGTAAACTCGCTTCAGGTCTGTATAATTGGATGCCTACGGGTATCCGGGTACTTAAAAAAGTCGAAAACATTGTTCGTGAAGAGATGAACAATGCCGGAGCGATTGAAATATCTATGCCCGTCGTACAGCCGGCAGGTCTATGGCAAGAAAGTGGCCGCTGGGAACAATACGGTCCAGAGTTACTACGTTTTGTTGACCGAGGCGACCGTCCTTTTGTACTAGGTCCAACTCATGAAGAGGTCATCACTGATCTGATCCGCAATGAAGTCAGCTCATATAAGCAATTACCACTGACATTATTCCAAATTCAGACTAAATTTCGCGATGAAGTTCGCCCTCGTTTCGGCGTGATGCGCTCCCGTGAATTCCTAATGAAAGATGCTTACTCTTTCCACGCTACCCAGGCATCATTACAAGAAACTTATGACAATATGTACGAAGCCTACAGCAAAATTTTTACCCGCATAGGTTTGAATTTTCGTGCTGTGCTGGCAGATACCGGTTCCATCGGTGGTAGTGCTTCCCATGAATTTCAGGTTCTGGCAGCCAGTGGAGAAGATGATATCGTTTTCTCAACTGAATCCAATTATGCAGCTAATATTGAATTAGCCGAAGCTGTTGCTCCTGCTTATGATCGCGCAGCACCAACAGAAGAGATGCATCTGGTAGATACTCCAAACGCAAAAACAATTGCTGAACTGGTTGAGCAATTTAATCTGCCAATTGAGAAAACGGTTAAAACCCTGATGGTTCATGCAGCAGAAAGCACAAGTCATAAATTGATTGCCTTACTGGTTCGGGGCGACCATGAACTTAATGAAATCAAAGCAGAGAAATTATCTTTAGTTGCCAGCCCACTGACTTTTGCTACCGAGGAAGAGATTCGTTCAATTATTGGTGCAGGCCCAGGTTCATTGGGACCTGTCAATCTGCCAATACCTGTTATTATCGACCGCAGTGTGGCAGTGATGAGTGACTTTGGCGCAGGTGCTAATATCGATGAAAAACACTATTTCGGTATCAACTGGGAGCGTGATCTGCCACTACCTGAAATTGCTGATATCCGTAATGTTGTTGAAGGCGATACCAGCCCGGATGGTAAAGGGACATTGCTTATCAAGCGTGGTATTGAAGTTGGTCATATTTTCCAACTTGGCACCAAATATTCTGATGCCATGAAAGCTACCGTTCAAAGCGAAGACGGCCACAATCAGATAGTCACTATGGGCTGTTATGGTATTGGTGTTACTCGAATTGTCGCCGCAGCGATTGAACAAAATCACGATGACCGCGGTATCATCTGGCCTGATGCAATTGCACCATTCCAAGTTGCTATTTTGCCAATGAATATGCACAAGTCATACCGAGTTAAAGAAGTTGCAGAGAAACTGTATGCTGATCTACGCGCTAGCGGCATTGATGTTATTTTTGATGATCGTAAAGAACGCCCAGGCGTGATGTTTGCCGATATGGAGCTTATCGGTATACCACACACTATCGTTATTGGTGACCGTAATCTCGATAATGGCGAAGTAGAATATAAATATCGTCGCGGTGACGAAAAACAAATGCTGAAACTAGACGATGTTGTTGATTACCTGAAGCAACAACTTGGTTGTTAATTGAATTATTGCAGTAACTTATTGAATAATATGGTGATAATGGTCACATTATAACAGAGCATTTTACGCTTCTTAGCCCATTATCACCATACATATTGAAACTAGAATTATTTCTTCACATTACAAGATTTCGATTTATCGAAATAGATTTTACCCGTCTGAATCAAGGCAGGATCGAATTGCCCATCTTCCATTGAAGGACTAACGCTGTAATAGCCTTCAACTGCAACGTAAACCGGCGTTCCACCTTCCACACCGACTTGGTGATAGCCTTGCTCCAAATCCAGACTTTCCGGTACGGCATACCGCTTACCTGTACTACAATCAGTAAATGAAGCAGCATCAGCCATGTAGCTGTATTCACCCATCAGTTTCTTCGGTTTTACCCGTTGCAGTTCATAATTGAATGATGATTCAATTTGATTGCCTTCAATATCCAACATGACCAAATTTTCACCCTTCGGCAGATAATAAGATTTCTGGTCGTCTGATTTTGTCAGGCTAATTTTCTCTCCATTTTTCGCCCATAGACCAGATTCAAAGAACGACTGGTCACCATCACGAGCGCCAAGATAAGTTTGCTCCAGAATATAAGTACCATCATTATCCAATAACAGTGTGGTATCAATACCAGAACAATCAGCACAAGGAAGAACGCCATGAAAAGTCTGATCTACTGGCTGTGAACTCGTTTGCTGTACTGAGTTACCTTTACATCCCATCAAAGCAGATACGCCCACAGCAACTAACGCTGTCAAAAGTTTCTTATTCACATTTATCTCCACACAGTATAATGAGCTCTATAATTCTCATCTTATAAGTAACACAAGGAACATAGCGATTATTCAAGCCTAATAGCGTAAGTACTGTCCTTCTTAAGGATGTTACCCAACAATAGCAAAATAACGTAGGCCGATTTTAATACTTTTGTCAGGAACTTGCTGTGAAATAAGACTTTTATTTATTTACTGTTCAGAATGAATAACCAAAGTTATTCATTAATCACGATTGATTTCCTGTGCTATAGTCATTAACAGTGCTTTTGAGTTACAATTTTTAACAACCACGGGCGGCAATAACCGCCACTAACCATAGTGGTGAGCGAATATGTCTATAAATACTGAATATCAACCAATTAACTGTGACGACTACGACAATCTTGAGTCAACTTGCCAACATCAGCTCCACCTCCACATAAAGTTGCGAGGTGGAGAAGTTATTGAAGGAAAAGCCTGTGATTTGGTTTTAAGAAAAAAAGTTGAATACTTGATAATTGAAACAGAAGGTAAACCCCGTGAATTGCGGTTAGATCATATTGCTAGCTTCAGTCACCCTAAAATTGGCACTATTACTATTGAACACTCTGAATCTTGATAGAAAACAGCCGCCTTGGGCGGCTTAACTTTTTATTTTAACAGCGTTTTATGCCAGCTAATTGTTAACATCTCCCTTCCTTCCGCCGCTTCACTTTCCTTGGTGACAAAAATACCTAACGCCGCTATTAATTGTTCATTGTAATAAAGCAATGGAATTCGTTCTCTAAGCCACGGAGCAACACCAAGCTCTTGCCACAATTTTTTACTATGCCGGGAGTGTTGACGCCCCACAATGCTTATCATTCCCTGGACACCAAAGCGAACAGACACTCGCTCATTACCAACCGGGGCCCTTACTTGAATACCGCGATCAGCAATATTCAATTCTCCCAGGTGCTCCGGTAATACCAAAGTATTGCAAATATTCCACTCAAGAATAGTCTCTTTCAAAGATTGCCATTGAGGAACCAACCAGAGTTTTTGCTTATAACGACGTACATCATATTTACCAAATTGTAGTCGAGGCTCAGCATCAGTGCGAGCAAGCGCCACCTCATACCAAAGCCGATTAAGCTGCTCTCGTGAAGGCATTTTCATCTCATGATAACCAAACCAACGGCGTAACAAAGCATTTCGTTTGGCTTCGGAACATACAGCCAAAGACGAAATACCCAAAGCACCATCTTGAGTTATTAGCTCTTTCAGAGACTGATCCAGTAATTCATCTAGAAGCTGCTCTTGCTCACCACATAAACTTGCACTACGAGCAACAGCTTGTGGGAAATGCGGCCAACGTTGATTCAGTAACGGCATGATGTGTAAGCGCAGAAAATTTCTGTCATAACGATCATCTTGATTACTGTCGTCTTCAATCCAATTCAGACGATGTTCACTGGCATACATCTCCAGTTCATTCCGACTATAGTCAAGTAGCGGGCGTAACAATAATGTATCGGCAAATGCAGCGATTGAAGGCATAGAGGCAAGACCTGCCGGACCGCTACCTCGCTTTAATGCCAGTAAAAAAGTCTCCGCCTGATCATCAAGATGTTGAGCTGTTACCAAAATTTCGTCTTTTTGTAATTCTCGCTTGAATACCTGATATCTAGCATCGCGAGCAGCAGCCTCAATCCCCTTTTGACGAGCATCTATCATGACTCTTGCGGAATGAAACTCCACCCGCCAGTCATCACAGATCTGCTGGCAATGTTCAACCCATTGATCTGCTTTTAGGTTTAAACCGTGGTGAATATGCATTGCTCTTAGTTGAATTTCCTGATTATGTTGATTACGCCAATTAACCAGCAAATGAAGCAAAACAGAGGAATCTAACCCACCACTGAATCCAACCAAGATTTTCTTATATTCACCAAGCTGCTTAGCCAAAGTGACAAATAGTTTCTCATCAATGTTTGTCATTATAGGTTCAAAAATTCATTAGCTTGCAATAATATGAATTCATTATTATCTACTTTAGCAAGTCTAAAACCGCTGTCAGTCAGATATGTTTTTCACTACTTTCATCAAGAATATGAAATGATAAAAAGAAGTAGAAACAGTAAAGGATGGAATGGCTGAAATTTATCATTTCCAGTCATTTACCATCCCTTATTCAAGCAATTAATTCAAATATCAACAATAACCATATTGCATCAAACGCTGATATCGGCGGTTGATTAATTCTTCAGATGTCAAATGATCAAGCTCTGCCAAATCAACCAACAACTGAGCTTTCAACGACGCGGATATTGTTTCATAGTCACGATGGGCGCCACCTAATGGCTCTGAGATCACAGTATCGACTAATTCCAATTCTTTTAAACGAGGTGCAGTGATCCCCATTGCTTCTGCCGCCAAAGGTGCTTTTTCCGCGCTTTTCCACAAAATTGAGGCACACCCTTCTGGGGAGATAACAGAATAAGTACTATATTGCAGCATATTTACTTTATCACCAACACCAATCGCTAATGCGCCACCAGAGCCGCCTTCACCAATGACAGTACAAATAACAGGCACAGACAGACGGGACATTTCACGCAAGTTGCGAGCAATCGCCTCAGATTGACCACGCTCTTCCGCACCAACCCCTGGATATGCACCAGGAGTATCAATGAAAGTAATAATTGGCAGTTTAAAACGCTCTGCCATTTCCATCAGGCGCAAGGCCTTACGATAGCCTTCTGGCGCTGGCATACCGAAATTACGGCGAATTTTTTCTTTGGTCTCACGGCCTTTTTGGTGACCAATAATCATCACTGGACGCCCATCAAGACGAGCCAGACCACCAACAATGGCTTTGTCATCAGCATAAGCACGATCACCAGCAAGCTCTTCAAAATCAGTAAAAATATGCTGAATATAGTCCAACGTATAAGGACGACGCGGGTGACGGGCAAGCTGAGCAATTTGCCAGGCACCTAAATCTGAAAAGATTTTACGAGTCAATTCCAAACTTTTTTCTCGCAAACGTTGTACTTCTTCATCCAGATTTATATCTAATTTTTCACCTTGACGGCTAACTGCGGTTAGCGAATCAATTTTCGCTTCCAGCTCGGCAATCGGCTGTTCAAATTCAAGAAAATTCAGACTCATAACATTCCTATTTCAGTCAAATTCTAATTCTACCTGCTCATTACCCAGCAGAGTTCGCAAATCTGTCAGAAGGTTATCCGTTGGCGTTACCCTCCACGTCGCGCCAAATCTTAAACGGGCGCGGGCGTCTTCCCTCTGGTAATAAAGATGAACTGGTATCGTTCCTGAACGATGTGGTTCCAATGCACTACGAAGACGGCTTAACAATTGATCATCAATTTGCCTGTCTGACAGCGAGATAGCAAGTCCACGCGCATATTTTTCACGCGCCTCACTAATATCCATTAATTCACGAGCTGTCATTTTAAGACCACCATTGAAATCATCAAAGCTGACCTGCCCTGTAGCAATTAATATCCGGTCTTGTTCTAACAAATGCCGATATTTCTCCAAGGCATCGGAAAATAACATAACTTCTAGACGTCCTGAACGGTCATCTAAGGTACAAATACCAATCCGGTTACCTCGTTTGGTTATAATCACTTTAGATGCTAACACCAAACCTATCACCGTCGTTACTTGACCGCGTGGTGTTGGATTCACATCTTTTAACCTCAATCCATTAGTATAGCGCTCAATTTCTTTTAAATAACGGGTGATAGGATGCCCAGTTAAATAGAGACCCAGAGTTTCCCGTTCACCATCAAGAACAATTTGTTCCGGCCATTGAGGAATATTGGCATAAGAGCGCTCCACTTCTTCTGGTTCTTCGGCCAATACACCAAACATATCAGTCTGACCAGTGGCTTCCGCTTTAGCATGTTGATCCGCTGCTTTTAGGGCATCTTCCAGCGTAGACATCAGTGCTGCACGGTGCGGCCCCAAACGGTCAAATGCCCCTGACATGATCAGTTTTTCCATCACTCGACGATTTAACTTCTTGATGTCAACACGGGCACATAAATCAAACAGTTCTCTAAAATAACCCTCTTTCTGACGAGCCTCAATGATCGCTTCAATCGGCCCTTCACCTACCCCTTTAATTGCACCGATACCATATACGATCTCCCCGTCATCATTAACGTGGAAATGATATAAGCCACTATTGATATCAGGTGGTAAGATTTTCAGCCCCATGCGCCAGCATTCATCAATCAAACCAACGACTTTTTCTGTATTATCCATATCAGCAGTCATTACCGCAGCCATGAATTCAGCCGGATAATGCGCTTTCAACCATAACGTCTGATAAGAAACCAAGGCATATGCAGCGGAGTGAGATTTGTTAAATCCGTAACCGGCAAACTTCTCTACCAAGTCAAAGATTTTCATTGCCAGTTCGCCATCAATACCCAGTTTTTTCGCGCCTTCTTCAAAGACAGAACGCTGCTTAGCCATTTCCTCCGGCTTTTTCTTGCCCATCGCTCGCCGGAGCATATCTGCACCACCGAGAGTATATCCCGCTAGCACCTGAGCAATCTGCATCACTTGTTCTTGATAAAGGATAATGCCGTAAGTTGGCTCCAACACAGGCTGTAAAGATTCATGCTGCCACTGTATATCCGGGTATGAAAGCTCTTCCCGGCCATGTTTGCGGTCAATGAAGTTATCCACCATTCCTGATTGCAAAGGACCTGGGCGGAATAAAGCCACAAGCGCGATCATATCTTCGAAGCAGTCGGGACGCAGACGTTTAATCAGATCCTTCATACCACGGGATTCAAGCTGAAATACCGCTGTTGTTTCAGCACGTTGCAGCATATCAAAGCTTTTAGCGTCGCTCAGTGGAATCGCTGTAATATCAATCGGCTCTTGACCTTTCTTCGCTCTACGCGCGTTGATCATCTCTAATGCCCAGTTGATAATAGTCAGTGTCCTCAGTCCGAGGAAGTCAAATTTCACCAACCCTGCATATTCCACATCGTTTTTATCAAACTGAGTAACCGGGTTCAAACCTTCCGGGTCACAATAGAGCGGCGAAAAATCGGTGATCTTAGTTGGGGCAATAACCACCCCACCCGCGTGTTTCCCGGCATTACGAGTGACACCTTCCAACTTACGCGCCATATCTATCAGCGCTTTAACTTCCTCATCCGCTTCATAGATTTCAGGAAGTTGCGGCTCCGCGGCAAATGCTTTCTCCAATGTCATACCTGGATCAAGCGGTATCAATTTAGAAATCCTATCAACAAATCCGTATGGATGCCCTAGCACACGGCCAACATCCCGAATTACCGCTTTCGCTGCCATCGTACCGAATGTGATGATCTGAGATACGGCATCACGACCATATATATCAGCCACATGATCAATCACCAGATCGCGTTTTTCCATACAGAAATCGACGTCGAAATCGGGCATGGAAACACGTTCAGGGTTAAGGAATCGTTCAAATAGCAAATCAAATTCCAAAGGATCGAGATCAGTTATTTTTAGAGCATAAGCTACCAAAGAACCGGCACCCGAACCGCGTCCCGGACCAACAGGAACACCGTTGTCTTTCGACCACTGAATGAATTCCATCACGATCAGGAAGTAGCCTGGGAATCCCATCTGGTTGATAACCCGAAGTTCAACCTCGAGTCTCTCATCATATTCAAGACGTTTTTCTGCACGTACTTTAGGATCTGGATAGAGAAATGCCAAACGCTCTTCTAACCCTTGTTTAGATCTATCTATCAGATAATCTTCAGTACTCATTTCCCCTGTAGGGAATTGAGGCAGGAAGTATTCACCAAGGCGAATAGTGACATTACAGCGCTTAGCAATTTCTACACTGTTTTCCAGCGCTTCCGGGATATCAGCGAATAGCTCACACATTTCCTGTTCACTACGCAGATATTGCTGAGGACTGTAATTTTTCGGACGTTTGGGGTCAGCCAAAGTATAGCCATCATGAATCGCTACGCGAATCTCATGAGCATCAAAATCTTCGCTATCAATGAAGCAAACATCATTGGTCGCAACGACAGGCAGGTTTTTTTCCGTCGCCAGCGCAACCGCTGCATGCAGATAACTTTCTTCATCTGCACGCCCAGTGCGGATCAACTCCAAATAATAACAACCGGGAAAATGCTCCTGATAAAACTCAAGGCATTGGTCCACCATAACCTGATTACCACGTAGCAGGAATTTACCCACATCCCCCATACGACCACCGGAGAGCAAAATTAGCCCTTCTTTATGGTTTATCAACCATTCCTGTTTAATTGTCGGACCAATCGCACCATATCCCTTCTGATAAGCCTCTGATATCAGCAATGTCAGGTTATGATAGCCCGTATTATTGCGTGCAAGAATGGTCAGGCTAGCGTACTCATCGCCAAGCAGTTCACTTTCCACATAGAAATCAGCACCAATAATCGGTTTTATTCCTGCCCCATGAGCACTGCCGTAAAACCTCACCAACCCACATAAATTAGTAAAATCAGTGATCGCAAAAGCCGGCATACCTAACTGCGCCACCTTTTTCACTAAAGGGCTGGTTTTGGCTAAGCCATCAATCATTGAATAGTCGCTGTGAACACGTAAGTGCACAAAACGGGGTTCGGCCATATATTTATCCAGATGATATCAATTTGAAGAATAGCTGTATTCAGTCAACAAGTTTACTTAAAGGCCAATTGCTCTCTTAACCGGCGCAAAACTTTTACGATGATGTTCCGTCGCTCCCAACTGGGCCAACTTTTCTAAATGAAATGCCGTTGGGTAGCCTTTATGCTTAGCAAATCCATATTCAGGAAACAGTTGATCAAGTTCGGCCATTTCCCGATCTCTGGTCACTTTCGCCACAATAGAAGCGGCACTGATTTCAGCAACCAGTCCATCGCCTTTTATTACCGCTTGTGCCGGCATGGGTAATTTAGGGCAACGGTTACCATCAATCAGCACATATTCAGGAGAAATAGGCAAATTAGCCACAGCCCTTTGCATCGCAAGCATAGTTGCATGCAGGATATTCAATTGATCAATTTCTGCCGGCTCTGCACGCCCTAAACTCCAGCACAATGCTTTTTCTGTGATCTCCAGATACAGTGCCTCACGGCGTTTTTCACTAAGTTTTTTAGAATCGGCCAAACCAACTATCGGCCGTAATGGATCTAAAATAACCGCCGCAGTCACAACTGCACCCACTAATGGGCCTCGACCAACTTCATCAACCCCAGCAATCAGACTTGCCTGAGGATATATAAATTCCATCATTTTCCTGCCAATTCCAACACTGCTTGTGCTGCTTGTTCGTCAGCATTACAACGAATGCTTTCATGCAAACGTAAAAATGTCTGCTTCAATATTTCAACTTTTTCACTGCCTTGTAGTAACGGCAACAATTCATCTGCAAGTTTTTGCGGCTGACATTTTTCCTGCAATAATTCTTTAACTAACTCTTCACCGGATAATAAGTTAGGCAATGAAACATAAGGCGTTTTTACCAGACGTTTTGCCAACCAGAAAGTCAATGGCTTCATCCGGTAACCCACCACCATTGGACATTTTGCCAGCATACATTCCAGAGCAGCAGTACCAGAGGCCAAAAGTGCAGCATCACTTGCGATCATGATATCTCGCGCTTTGCCATCCACAAGGTGAACATTCAGCTCTGGCGCAATTTCCTGCTTAATGCGCTCGAATTGTTCACGCCGTTTAGCATTCACTAATGGCACAAATATATGCAGGTCAGATATGCTGCGCTGTAATAACTGAGCAGTTTTAAGAAAATCTGCACTCAGCATCTCAACCTCAGAATGTCGGCTCCCCGGCAATAAAGCCAAGCAAACAGCCTCTGGAGGAATACCTAATGACTCACGCGCCGTCGCTTTATTTGGTTGTAATGGCATAGCATCCGCCATAGTGTGTCCAATAAACCGGCACGGAACATTAAACTTATCGTAAAACGCTTTTTCAAAAGGTAAGAAAGCCAAGACCATATCAGTGGCTTTACCAATTTTGAAAACACGTTTCTGGCGCCAAGCCCATACAGACGGGCTGACATAATGAATGGTGCGGATGCCCCGCTGTTTTAACCGACCTTCCAAGGTGATATTGAAATCCGGCGCATCAATGCCCACAAACACATCAGGTTTCAGTTCAGTGAAACGAGTTGTCAGATCCTTACGGATTTTCAACAAACGAGGCAAACGTTCAAGAACTTCGACAACCCCCATTACTGCTAGCTCTTCCATCTCATACCAGGCTTCACAACCTTCAGCCTGCATAAGAGGACCTGCCACACCAACAAAACGGGCATTAGGTACTTTCGCTTTTACAGCACGAATTAAACCTGCGCCAAGGATATCACCGGAGGTTTCTCCGGCGATTAATCCAATAGTCAACGGACGCAGACTATCAATAGAAGAAATGGTAGCCAAAGGAGTATCCTTCATCTACTTAACGGACAATGCCACGGGTAGAATTTGCCAGAAAATCGCTGAAGATTTTTACCTGCTGATTACCTTCAGCTAACTCAGCAATTTCTTGTTGTGCTTCTTCTAAAGTTTTTCCATTACGATACAAAATCTTGTATGCATTTCTAATTGCGTGCAATGAATCTTTATCAAAACCACGGCGTTTCAGGCCTTCGACATTAATGCCAAAAGGTGTGGCATGATTCCCCTGAGCGATAACATATGGCGGAATATCCTGTACCACACCAGAACACCCTCCCACCATAGCATGAGCGCCAATCTGACAAAACTGATGAATCGCACTCATACCACCAATGATGACATAATCACCCAGAGTAACATGCCCTCCTAAAGTACCATTATTAGCAATGACACAACGATCACCGATAATACAGTCATGAGCGACATGGGTATTGATCATCAACAAATTATCATTGCCGATTTTCGTTACACCGCCACCCTGCACAGTACCACGATGAATGGTGACACTTTCGCGAATACGGTTACGATCACCAATTTCAACCCGAGTTGGTTCACCGTGATATTTCAGGTCCTGATTCATTTCGCCAATAGAAGCAAACTGAAAAATCTGGTTATCACGGCCGATTTTGGTTATTCCATTGATAACAACATGAGACTTCAGCTCTGTACCTTCGCCAATTTCAACCTGTGAACCAATACAACAAAACGGTCCAATATGCACATTAGCGCCAATAACCGCACCATCTTCTACAATAGCGCTAGGATGTATATAAGCGGTTTCATCAATCATAGATTAAACCTCACGACGGCGAGCACACATCATTTCTGCTTCGCAAGCTACTTCTCCATCGACTTTTGCTACGCCTCTACAACGTGCAACACCTCGACGCTCTTTAATAAATTCTACTTCTAATATCATTTGATCCCCAGGCACTACGGGGCGTTTAAAACGGGCACCATCGATAGCGGCAAAATAATAGAGCTCATTTGGCTCCAGTTTGCCGACGCTCTTAAATGCCAGAATTCCGGTGGCCTGTGCCATAGCTTCAAGGATCAGAACGCCAGGGAAAATAGGTTTGCCGGGAAAATGCCCTTGAAAGAAGGGTTCGTTTAAAGATACATTTTTTACTGCACGTAAGAATTTACCTTCCTCAAAATCAAGAACGCGATCCACTAATAAAAACGGATAACGATGTGGAAGCAGATCTAAAATTTCTTCAATGTGCAGAGTATGATTATCACTCATCTAAATACTCTTCCTGTCAAAAAGGACTAATTGTATTAACGACACGGCCCGCTTAAACCCCAAATCCAGAGTTCCCAGGCAGGCCGCAAAAATAAGACACAACCAAAAATATAGTGCAATTAAATATAGTGCAATTACTCGTTTTCGTCTTCCAGCTTACCCTCAATTGACTTAAGACGTTTATTCATTTCATTGATATTCATGACTAAAGCTGCTGTCTTACGCCAAACTTTATTTGGTTGTGCCGGAATGCCAGAGGAGTATACACCAGGTTCAGTGATGGGACGCATTACCATACTCATTCCCGTGACTGTCACCTTATCACAGATTTCCATATGCCCATTAATTACACTGGCGCCGCCAATCATACAGTAACAACCAATTTTCAGACTACCGGCCATGATCACACCGCCAGCAACCGCCGTATTGTCACCAATGATGACATTATGAGCAATCTGACACTGGTTATCGATAATGACTCCATTGCCAATAATGGTATTATCCAAAGCTCCCCGATCAATCGTCGTACAGGCGCCAATCTCAACCCGGTCACCCATAATGACTGAACCTAATTGAGGAATTTTAACCCACTTACCACGATCATTCGCATAGCCAAAACCATCAGACCCAATCACTGCTCCTGACTGAATCAAACACTGTTCACCCATTTCAACATTATGATAAACAGAGACATTCGCCCAAAGACGACTTCCCGCGCCAATACGCGTATTTTTACCAATAAAGCAACCTGCGCCGATAACAACATTGTCACCAAGAACAACGCCAGATTCGATAACAGCATTGGCTCCGACAGCAACGTTTTTACCCAAAGTCGCCTGAGGTGAAATCACCGCAGAAGGGTGAATATCCTGTGCGGGAACCGGTGTTGTATCCATAATCTGAGCCATATAGGCATATGCCAGATAAGGATTGGCGACAACCAACGCCGGAATATTGCAATAAGGAAGATCTGACGCCTGGAGAACGACAGCGGCAGCCTGACATTCACCTAAACGTTCACGGTAACGACTGTCCGACAAAAAAGTGATCTGTTCGCTATTAGCCGAATGCATTGGCGCAATACTGGTGATAACAATATCGCCATCACCATGTAATTGTGCATTCAACTGCTGAGCTAAATCAGCCAATCGAATTGAAGACATCTATTATTTAACCTGTTTCAATACACTTGCAGTAATATTTTTACCAGATACTGAATAAGCAACAGCATTCGCATCAATAACGACATCATAGCCTTCTTTGCCAGCAACGACTTTGATTGCGTCCTGAATACGGCTTAGAATTTTGTTGCGTTCTTCCATCTCGCGGCGACGGTGATCTTGTTCAAAAGCTTGGGCTTTTTTGCCAAATTCTTCACGCTTAGCCATCACCTCTTTTTCCAGATTAGTACGTTCACTGGATTTCATCGTAGAGCCATCGCGCTGTAATTTCTGGATTTTGGACTGCAAGTCAGTTTCCATCCGTTGCAGTTCAGATGCGCGGTTTTTAAACTCATTTTCCAACTGCTTCATAACAGCTTCACGGGCAGGCAACTGCTGGAAAATCTCACCGACATTGACAACGGCAATTTTGTCTGCTGCCTGAGCACCAGCAGAAAAAGCTAATGCAATACCAAAGCTTGCTGCACACAACAATTTTTTCACTATAAACTCCTTAAACCACGCTATCTGTAACAGATTGGAAAACTTAGTTAACGCTCTGAAACCTGCGATTTCAGAGCTTGCTCTATCAATAATAAGATAAAAACGCATTATCACCAGGTTTTGCCAATATTAAATTGGAATTGCTCTGATCTATCACCTTCGTAGTCTTTAATCGGCTTAGCATAAGAGAACACTAGCGGACCTAAAGGAGACATCCATTGCAATGCAATACCCGCCGAAACGCGGATATTACCTGGTTTACTATAATCAGGTATACCTTTGCTTTTCATCACCGCAGAATCATTCCAATCGGTATCCCAAACCGTACCTGAATCAATAAAGAATGAAGTTCGGACAGAATTCGAATACTTACTATCAAGGAATGGCGTTGGCGTAATTAACTCAAGGCTGGCTACCGCCATTGCGTTACCACCTACAGCATCACGAGATGGACTCTCTTTCTTAGGCGACCCATCCTTATTCAGGTAAATAGCCTTAGGACCGATATTGTTAGATCGGAAACCACGAACCGTACTGGAGCCACCTGCATAGAAGTTTTCATAGAATGGCAACTCTTTACCACCTAATCCATCCCCATACCCTAAACGACTGCGCCCCAAAATCACCCAAGTACGATCATCATTAATTGGATAATAGGCGGAAGTATCAAGAGTCACTTTGTAAAATTCGTTATCGGAACCAGGAATAGTCACTTTACCATTCAGAGTCGATTTCACGCCTGATGTTGGGAAGAAACCACGGTCGAGGTTGTTATATGTCCATCCCATAGTAAGAGCAAAGTCATCCGCTTTGAATTCGGCTTTACTTTCAAGATCAGGTTTCTCGCCCATAGACCTCAGATAACGCCACATTGCTACCTGAGGAAGCATTTCAGACAGCGAGTTATGAATATAATTTAAGCCAAAATTCAGGGAGTTATTTTCATTAATCGGGAAACCAAGGAAACCACTTATACCATAGCTTTGGTTAGTGTAACCGGATAATTCAGCATCATCGGCCCTGAAATCGTTGTAGAATACCCGACCGCCAAGACTCACGCCATTAATCGTGAAATATGGATCAGTGAAGGAGAGTTCTGCGTAGGTTGAATAATCGTTCTTGCTGGCATTAATTCCAACAGCGTTACCTGTACCCAACCAGTTATCCTGCTGAGCGCCAATCTGGAAACTAACACCACTTTCTGTACCAAAACCAACACCAAAGTTCAGAGAACCAGTATTACGTTCTTTAACTTTATAAACGACATCGACCTGATCAGGGCTGCCTGGTATACGCTGAGTTTCAACGTCTACCGTTTCGAAATAACCCAAACGGTTAAGACGCTCTTTACCCAGTTCAACCAAATCACTCCCTAACCATGCTCTTTCCATTTGACGCATTTCACGACGCAGAACGGAATCTTTAGTGGTGTCATTACCAGAAAAACGGATTTTACGGACATAGAAACGGTTACCTGCATCAATATTGACATGCAGTTTTACTGTCTTATCCTGATCATTGATTTCAGGTTGCGTCATCACTCGTGGATAAGCATAACCATAGCGACCAAGCAGGTTTTTGATGTCATTTTCCATTTTAGTCACCTGAGTCCCGTTATACAGAGAACCAGGTTCAATGGCAGCCAGCTTAGTAATTTCTGACTGATAACCCGCCATATTACCGTTCAGGTCAATACCGGATATTTTGTACTGATCCCCCTCAGTTATATTTATCGTGACATAAATACCTTTTTTATCTGGCGTCAAACTGACCTGAGTCGAATCAATGTTAAAACGGGCATAACCACGATCAAGGTAAAAACTGCGCAATGCTTCAAGGTCACCAGTCAGTTTTTGTTTTTGATATTTCTGATCAGCAGTCAGATTCCACCACGGCACATCATCTCTCAGTTGGAAACGATTCAATAACTCATCAGAAGAAAATGATTTATTACCGACAATGTTAATTTGCTGGATTTTTGCCGAAACACCTTCAGCGAAAACCAGTTTTAAATCGATACGGTTACGTGGAAGAGGCGTAACAACCGCTTTTACACTCGCGTTGTATTTACCCACACTGTAATAAAAATCTTCCAACCCTCTTTCGATATTGGACAGCATCGTGCGGTCAAGGGCTTCTCCGACCCGAACATGAGATGCCTCAAGGTTCTGTTTCAACATGTCATCTTTCACCGATTTATTGCCGGAGAAAGTGATGCTGGCAATAGTCGGCCGTTCTTTTACCTGAACAATAAGTGTATTGCCATCACGCAGGACACGAACGTCTTCAAAGTTACCAGTAGCAAATAGTGCATGAATGGTACGACCGATATCTTCATCGCTGACCGTATCACCTACGCGAACTGGCATATTCAATAATGCTGCACCTACGGCGACACGTTGAAGACCTTCAAAGTGAATGTCCTGAACTACGAATCCGTCTGCACCGTATGCAGTGGCGCTGCCGAACAGCAGCGACGCTATGAGTAACTTTTTCATCGCCATCGTTGTAATGCGTCTTCCTAACCAGTCTTCCGCTTTAAAAACGGGAGAAATCATTGAAAAGTGCAAGCCCCATCAATAACACCAGTATCATAGCACCGATGCGATAGCTGAAGTCTTGTACACGCTCGGAAACCGGCCCCCCCTTTATCTTTTCGATAAACAAGAAGAGCAAGTGTCCACCATCTAACACAGGTAGTGGGATTAGGTTAATAATCCCAAGATTGACGCTTATTAGCGCCAAAAACATCAAATAATACACCAAGCCGGAATCAGCCGACACCCCCGCCCCTTTGGCAATAGAGATAGGCCCACTCAGGTTGTTAATTTTCACATCACCAACGATCAGCTTACCAATCATACTGACAGTTAATCGCATCAATTGCCAAGTCTTATCTCCTGCCTGATACATGGCAGAAAAAGGCCCGTATTGCTGAACGATTTTATATTCATCGGCTAATGGCACAATTCGCAGTTCCACACCGGCAAAACCAACTTTCCTGCCACCGGATTGTTGTCTTACTTCCGGTGTCATAGAGAGAGAAATAATATGACCAGCCCGATCCACGGAAAGTTCCAGCGGGACATTCGGATTATTACTGACAAAGGATGTAAAAGTATGCCACGTATCTATTTCCTGGCTACCGACTTTAACTATCCTATCCCCCTTTTGCAAACCTGCTTTTTCCGCTGCGGAGCCAGGGATGACTTTTTCCACCAGAGAATCCAAACGAGGACCAACAGGCATAATTCCTAATGACAACACAGGGTCCTGCTTATCAGGATCAAAGCGCCATTGCCGCAAATCCAGAGTTTTCTCTACCGGATGTGATGAACCTGGAGAAATAACCTGAACCGTCATGTTATCGTCACCTATCTTGCCCACCAGAGCAAAACGAACTGAATTCCAATCAAGCGTTTCGATACCATCTACGGATTTTAGTTCCATTCCTGATGAAATATTTGCTTGCGCAGCGATAGAATCTGGTTTGATATCCGCAACAACAGGACGTATTGCCGGCACGCCAATAATAAACACTAACCAATAAACCACAGCCGCCAATAAAAAGTTAGCAATTGGCCCGGCACTGACAACCGCAGCACGTTGACCAAGTGTCTTATTATTGAATGCCATATGACGGTGTTCAGGAGAAACAGGTGAAACACGCTCATCAAGCATTTTCACATATCCCCCCAGTGGAATAAGGGCTATAACATATTCCGTTCCCTGGCGATCCATACGCCGCCATAGCGCTTTACCAAAACCAATGGAGAAACGTTCAACGTGAATACCACACTTCCTGGCTACCCAAAAATGACCAAACTCATGCACAGTGATCAATATGCCTAGCGCAATAATAAAAGCCGCCAGATTCCAGAGAATTCCCATCATATTTTTTAAACGCCGTCAAACAGAGAGATCAAAACACCAGCAATATCATGCCGGCAAAAACAGGGATCGCAGCAGTCAGACTATCAATGCGATCCATAACACCGCCATGTCCCGGAATTAGCTGGCTGCTATCCTTAATACCTGATTCACGTTTGAACATACTCTCAGTCAAATCACCAAATACAGAAGCGATAACAACAATAGCAGAACACAACATAAGTTTTTCAGGCATTGCAGGTACTGGAGCATATTTCCCAAACAGCCATGAAATAATGGCCGCTGTCATTAACCCCCCGATTAATCCTTCCAGCGTTTTTCCCGGAGAAACTTTCGGCGCCATTTTACGTTTACCTAAAGTGCGTCCGAAGAGATAAGCACCGGAATCCGCTCCCCATACCAACAACATGACATACAGTAACCACCATGCGCCATAATATGAATTATCATCATATCCCTGAGTCCGTAAAACCATCATTCCACAGTAAAACGGCACTAACGTCAGGACACCAAACAAAAGGCGCAATAAAATGGATTTCTTCCAAATTGCAGCGGAAGAAGGATAGGTAACAACCAGAAGCGTCGCGACAATCCACCAAATCATTCCCCCCCATAGGATAAAAGTGATTTGCGGTTGTCCAATCAAATCAGTGAAATCTGGCAGAGTATACTGTAGGGCTAATAAACCAATAGCAAACAGAGCTGCCAAAGTAGCCCGTTTCTTTTGGCTAAATAAGCCGGCGAATTGCCCCCATTCCCATGCAGCAAGGGCTGAAACAGCGATAATAACCAACCCAAACGCTACTGGCGGCAGCAAAAACAGAGCGGCAATCACAAGAGGGATTAATATCACAGCCGTTATAAGGCGGTACTTCAACAAGAGTTCCTCCTATGATCCCACATCGGCATCGTCTGGTATTGTTCCGCCAAACCGGCGTTCTCTTTTGGCAAAGGCATTAATTGCACCTTCAAAAACGGTTTCATCAAAATCAGGCCAGAGTATATCGGTAAAATAGAATTCTGCATAAGCTATCTGCCATAACAGAAAATTACTGATACGATGTTCACCTCCGGTTCTGATGACTAAATCAACCTGAGGCTGCTGGCTTAGATTCATATAATTATTAACTAATTCTTCAGTAATATCCTGTGGCTCAAAGGGATTATCTTTAATCTGCTGAGCAATTTTCTGAATACTTTGAACAATATCCCAACGACCACCATAATTTGCAGCAATATTAAGTTGCAGCCCCGTATTATTAGCAGTCAACTTAACTGAGCGACAGATACGATCCCGTAAACGCTCACTGAACCGGCTGATATCGCCAATAACAGATAATCTAATATTATGCTTATGTAAACTTTTGACTTCGCTATCTAGTGCAAAAATAAATAATTCCATTAAAGAACTGACTTCTTGCTCCGGCCGATTCCAGTTTTCACTACTGAAAGCGTATAACGTCAGTGACTCAATTTTATGTTTAGCCGAGAAACTCACCGCACTCCGTACCGCTTTAATCCCCGCACGATGACCAAAGGCTCTTAATTTCCCTCGTTTCTTTGCCCAACGGCCATTACCATCCATAATAATAGCAACATGTTTAGGTAATAATGACGATAAATCGTTCTGATGATGATTGCTGGATAATATCACTCAATTAATCCTTTACTGGTCAGGGTAATTCTCTTACAAGTTCAGGCATCTCAAACATAAAAAAGCCGTGTCTGGTATCCACGGCTTGGGTAAAAGCCTAATTATCTGGAAGAGAACTTCCAAAATCTGGACCGTTAATTATATCAACCAACAGTTATACGCAAACTATACCACCAGGTAAAAATGCGGACAAATACCCATTTGCCAATCAAAGACTATCTGATAAATGAACGAATAGTCTTCATAGCCAAATCTCTTGCGAGATTATCAATCTGTAAGACTTCCTCAATGCTCTGAGGTTCCGGTAAATTTAATTTTTCTACAACCTGCCGGTTTATAATTGCAATATCTGTGAAAGAGATTCCATTTTGTAAAAAAATCTTAACGATTTCTTCATTCGCTGCATTCAAGGTCGTCGTTGCCGCCTGACCTGCATGGCAAGCTTCAATCGCCAGTTTCAAACATGGATACCGTTCATAATCTGGTTTCGAAAACGTCAATGTACCTAAAGAATAAAAATCAAGAGGTTCAACACCAGAAGCAATACGATTTGGGTACGCCATTGCATAGGCAATGGGTGTACACATATCCGGCGTTCCTAATTGAGCAATAACGCTGCCATCCTGATAACGGACCATAGAGTGAATAACCGATTGAGGATGGATTACCACTTCCATTTCCGCAGCAGATGCATTGAACAGGCAACATGCCTCAATATATTCCAGGCCCTTATTCATCATTGTCGCAGAATCTACCGAGATCTTACGCCCCATCGACCAATTCGGATGAGCGCAAGCCTGGTCCGGCGTAACAAAAGCTAATTGCTCCAAAGGGGTATGACGAAAAGGCCCGCCAGATCCTGTCAGAATGATATTAGCAATTCCATGTTGTTTTAGATCTGCACGCCCAAGGTTTTGCTGTATGACCTCAGGTAAACTCTGGAAAATAGCATTATGTTCACTGTCAATGGGTAATAATTGAGCATTATGTTTCGCTACCGCATCCATAAAAAACCGGCCGCTGGTAATCAGCGACTCTTTATTAGCCAGTAAAATCTGTTTACCCGCCCGGATGGCAGCCAGCGTTGGCAATAAACCAGCAACACCAACAATCCCAGACATAACCTGATCAACATCATTCAAAGCAGCCAAATCACACGCAGACTGTTCCCCGAAAAATACTTCGGTTTTACAACCTTGTTCAATGAGCAACTGACGCAACTCTTTTGCGGAAACTTCATCCGCCATTGCAGCATATTGAGGCCGAAATTCCAGACATTGCTCAGCCATAACCTGGATATTTTTTCCAGCGGCAAGCGCTGTTACTTTAAATTTATCAGGATTATTGCGAACTACAGTAAGTGTACTTTTGCCTACGGAACCTGTGGAACCAAGGATGGTCAACCTTTTCATACTGATGCTCTGAATTGTTTTATCTGGTGTGTATTGATACTTATCTGATTTGCCTGGCTATGAACGCTCACGACTTCAGAGAAATGCCGAATAAAAATAGCGCCACAAGATAGCGGCGCTTGATATACCCGTCATCTTTCAAGTTGCCTCTTTGTTGGCTGCACTCACTCACCCCGGTCACAGAGTTATCTCTGCTCCCGGGAATTCGCTCCCTTGCCGCCGCGATGCATCTTGAAATCCATAAGGTATATATCTCATGAAAGAGATTAGAACTCCATCAGTTCTTCTTCTTTCTTGGTTAAAGCTTCATCAACTTTTTTGATGAAGTTATCCGTCAGCTTTTGAATATCATCCTGCGCACGACGCTCATCATCTTCACTGATCTCTTTGTCTTTCAACAGCGCTTTGATTTTGTCGTTAGCATCACGACGAATATTACGCACAGAGACACGCCCCTGCTCAGCTTCGCCACGAACCACCTTAATCAAATCTTTACGGCGCTCTTCTGTCAATGGAGGCAAAGGAACACGGATTGTTGTCCCCGCAGAAGATGGATTCAGCCCTAAATCAGAAGCCATGATTGCCTTTTCAATCGCCGGCGTCATAGTACGATCAAATACCGTGATAGCCAGGGTACGTGCATCCTCA
This sequence comes from Photorhabdus aballayi, assembly GCF_026153155.1. Classification (NCBI taxonomy): domain Bacteria; kingdom Pseudomonadati; phylum Pseudomonadota; class Gammaproteobacteria; order Enterobacterales; family Morganellaceae; genus Photorhabdus; species Photorhabdus aballayi. The sequence continues at coordinate 26,871 of NZ_JAPFCD010000010.1, forward strand.
GCAACGACGTTAGCAAGCTGACGCAAAGGCGTTGGCGTACCATAATACTCAACAGTGAGGCCATCCAGCAGACTAGGAGAAGCTCGGCCAGTACGAACCTTGCTAATTTGGTTTTTAAGTGCTTCGACGCTCTTTTCCATACGGTCTTGTGCGTCTTTTTTGATTTCATTAATCACGTTACAAACCCTTGGGAACTGGTTGTTTTCAAGCCATAAGTCATTATGGCCATGTTTGTTAAATTTGGCGTATCAGGCGACTCATCATACCGCCAAACATCTCTGGTGTCTTTGCACATTACTCATGGGAAATCAGGGTACCTTCATTTTCCCCCATCACCACACGACGCAACGCCCCCGGCTTATTCATGTTAAATACGCGAATGGGTAAGCTATGATCACGAGCCAGAGTGAATGCCGCCAAATCCATCACTTTCAATTCACGCTCTAATACCTGCTGATAAGAGAGCCTATCAAACAATACCGCTTCTGAATCTTTAGCCGGATCAGCCGAGTAAACACCATCTACTTTAGTTGCTTTTAACACAACATCTGCTTCAATCTCAATACCACGCAAACACGCTGCCGAATCTGTAGTAAAGAACGGATTGCCTGTACCCGCAGAGAAAATAACAACACGACCATGACGTAACAAACTAATCGCTTCTGCCCAACTATAGTTATCGCAAACGCCATTTAAAGGAATTGCAGACATTAGACGGGCGTTCACATAGGCGCGGTGTAATGCATCCCGCATTGCCAGACCATTCATCACTGTTGCCAACATGCCCATGTGGTCGCCGACTACACGGTTCATTCCTGCTTCTGCCAAGCCAGCACCACGAAACAGATTACCACCGCCAATGACGACACCGACCTGTATGCCCAACTCAACCAGTTCTTTGATCTCCTGAGCCATACGATCTAAAACGCTGGCGTCTATACCAAAACCTTCTGCACCTTGCAGGGCTTCTCCACTAAGTTTAAGCAGGATACGCTGATATACGGGTTTTGCATTGGTTGCCATGATGTTCTGTCCTAAGCAGAAAAGTATATTGGGGATTTACATACATCCGGGTCATTCTGACCAGATGCAAAAACTCAACACCTACTGAAATAGGCGATTTAGATTAGATAAAACAGAACCGCCATTTGGCGGCCCTGTTTGTAAAAATTAAGACTATTTACTCATTGCAGCAACTTCTGCTGCGAAATCAGTCTCAACTTTCTCAATACCTTCACCCACTTCATAACGGATGAAGCTGGTCACTTTAGCATTGTTTTCTTTCAACAGATCGCCAACTGTTTTGCTTGGATCCATCACGAAATTCTGACCTGTCAGAGAGATCTCGCCGGTGAATTTATTCATACGGCCAGAAACCATTTTCTCTGCGATTTCACGTGGCTTACCAGACTGCATTGCGATATCCAGTTGGATTTGGTGCTCACGCTCAACAACATCAGCAGGTACATCACTTGGGTTAACATATTCTGGCTTACTTGCAGCGATGTGCATAGCTACATGCTTAATCAGCTCTTCATTAGCGCCTTCAGCCGCAACCAGAACACCGATACGCGCACCATGCAGGTAAGTACCCAGTTGTTCGCCTTCTAATACAGAAACGCGACGAATGTTGATGTTTTCACCGATTTTAGCAACCAATGCAGTACGCTGTTCTTCGAACTTAGCTTTCAGCGTTTCAACATCAGAGATTTTATCAGCCAATACGGCTGCCATAACTTCTTTACCGAAAGCGATAAAGCCAGCATCTTTAGCAACGAAATCAGTTTCACAGTTCAGTTCAACCAAAGCGCCGAATTTGCCATCAGCAGCCACTTCCGCCAGGATGATACCTTCAGCAGCAACACGGCCAGCTTTCTTAGCCGCTTTCGCCTGACCTGATTTACGCATGTTGTCAATCGCTAATTCGATATCGCCATTAGCTTCAACCAGCGCTTTTTTACATTCCATCATACCTGCGCCAGTACGCTCACGCAGTTCTTTTACCAAAGCAGCGGTAATTCCAGACATTTGTTTTATTCCTCGATGTATCCCGCAGGAAGAGAGTATTCCGCATGGATAGTTCTTATATTAGATACGTAAAAGGGGGCCATAACAGGCCCCCCTAACCAATATATTTCAATACCTGGTTAATAAGGGCTCAATAATGAGCTTGCCTTATTATTCAGCTTCTACAAAGCTTTCTTCTGCCTGAACAGCCAGATCTTGAGAACGACCTTCACGAACAGCAGTAGCAACAGCACCTAGATACAGTTTTACTGCACGAATTGCGTCATCGTTACCAGGGATGATGAAATCAACGCCATCTGGATCAGAGTTCGTATCAACAACAGCAAATACTGGGATACCCAGGTTGTTTGCTTCTTTGATAGCAATGTGTTCATGTTCAGCATCGATAACAAACAGAGCGTCAGGTAAGCCGCCCATATCCTTGATACCGCCCAGGCTATTTTCTAACTTACCAAGTTCACGAGAACGAATTAACGCTTCTTTCTTGGTCAGTTTGTCAAAAGTACCGTCCTGAGACTGTGCTTCTAAATCTTTCAAACGTTTGATGGACTGACGAACGGTTTTCCAGTTAGTCAACATACCACCTAACCAACGGTGATTAACGAAGTATTGATCACAGCTCTGAGCTGCTTCTTTAACCGCTTCGCTCGCAGCACGCTTAGTACCAACAAACAGAATTTTGCCTTTGTGTGAAGCAATCTTGTTCAGTTCAGCTAACGCGTCGTTGAACATTGGAACAGTTTTTTCCAGGTTGATGATATGCACTTTGTTACGAGCACCAAAGATGAATGGTTTCATTTTTGGGTTCCAGTAACGAGTCTGGTGACCGAAGTGAACGCCCGCTTGCAGCATATCGCGCATGGAAACAGTTGCCATTGTAAACCTCTGTAAAATTTAAGTTGGGGTTATGCCTCCACGAGCCCCATAACACCGACTCCTTAGCTGCATATTCTGCATGAGAGCACCCCGGTGTATGTGCCGACCCGTGTGTGTTATTACACAAGTGAGTATATTTAACGTCACTCTGTTTTGCCTCAGCGGCAAATACACAGAACGCCGGCGCGCTTTATATCACAAACCCACCTAAGACACCAACTTTTGTTGCTATTTTCTGATAGCTCAATGTGAAAAGAAACGCAGGGTTATGAACGGGTATTCTTAATAGGCAAATATTAAGGTAACGAGGGAAATAGGGCCGCCAACTGTTATTGGCAGATATTCTGTAGGCTGATACCATTAGTTCAATAATTTTTTCCTTGTTGAAAAACAGACAACCAGCAGATTTGCTGGTTTTGAATGGATAAGTTTCATGGCAATCTCAATTAAAACCTCTGAAGATATTGAAAAAATGCGTGTCGCCGGTCAACTGGCGGCAGAAGTGCTGGAAATTATTGAACCTTATGTCAAACCCGGAGTAACAACAGGTGAATTAGATCGTATCTGTCACGATCACATTACCAACAAACAACAAGCTGTCTCTGCCTGCCTTGGTTATCACGGTTTCCCAAAATCCGTTTGTATTTCTGTTAATGACGTCGTGTGTCACGGTATCCCAAGTGATGATAAGGCATTGAAAGATGGCGATATTGTCAATATCGATGTGACTGTCATCAAAGAGGGTTTCCACGGTGATACATCAAAAATGTTCATAGTTGGCAAACCAACCATTCAGGGTGAACGCCTATGCCGCATCACTCAGGAAAGCCTCTATCTAGCCTTGAAAATGGTTAAACCCGGTATTCGTCTGCGTACCCTTGGTAAAGCTATCCAGCAATTTGTCGAAGCCAATGATTTTTCTGTGGTCCGTGAATATTGCGGTCACGGCATCGGCGCAGGCTTCCATGAGGAACCACAAGTACTGCACTATGATGCAGATGATGGCGGGGTTGTTCTGCAAAAAGGCATGGCTTTCACTATCGAACCAATGGTTAATACCGGTGACTACCGCATCCGTACCATGAAAGACGGCTGGACCGTCAAAACGAAGGACCGCAGCCTGTCCGCTCAGTATGAACACACCATTGTTGTTACTGATAATGGTTGTGAAATCATGACATTGCGTAAAGAAGAAGAACCCGCGCTCTCCACAGTTTTAATTAATGAATAATAAATAGCAAACAACGAAGCCTTGATGAAATTACCCACAAGGCTTCCAACTTTTGCATCTGTAATCTCCCCCTGTTCAACCCCCTACTTTCTCAGTAATCTGACCATTATGATTCGCCTTTCTCATAGGTTTGTACTTATGTCAGCAGATATCGCCACAATTCAGGCCCCTATCCCCCCTCTTTCTCCCGCTGATTTTTCTGGTGAAGATCTTCGCTACCCCGTGTTGAAACAGCACCTTGAAGAATTTCAGCTTTGGCTGGAACATGCCTTTAAAGCGGGTATTTCCGCAGAAGCCTTAATTTCTGCACGCAGTGATTACATAGACCAGTTGTTACAACGATTATGGTATGCCTACGGATTTGATAAAATTTCATCACTTTCATTGATTGCCGTCGGCGGATATGGTCGGCGGGAACTGCATCCACTATCTGATATTGACGTGCTGATCCTCAGTGAGCAAACGCTCACACAACTTCAAGCTCAGAATGTTGGGCAATTTATCACTTTACTATGGGATATCCGACTGGAAGTCGGCCACAGTGTTCGCACACTTGAAGAGTGTTTGCTAGAAGGGCTATCAGATCTGACTATTGCGACGAATTTAATCGAATCACGGTTAATTTGTGGCGATCCATCCATTTTTCTGCGATTACAGCGACATACATTCAGTAATGGTTTTTGGCCTTCCACTGACTTCTTTGATGCCAAAATTGTTGAACAGCACGAACGCCATCAGCGCTATCACAGCACCAGTTATAATCTGGAACCTGATATCAAAAGCAGCCCCGGAGGATTGCGAGACATTCATACCTTACTGTGGGTTGCCCGCCGCCATTTTGGCGCAACCTCCATAGATGAAATGGTCGACTTTGGTTTCCTAACAGCAGAAGAGCGTAATGAATTAAATGAATGCCAAAGTTTCCTTTGGCGTATCCGCTTTGCTCTTCATCTGATTGTCAATCGTTATGATAATCGTCTGTTATTTGATCGCCAGTTCAGTATCGCTCAACTGCTAGGCTATCAAGGAGAACGTAATCAACCGGTAGAATGGATGATGAAAGATTTCTACCGGATGACTCGCCGCGTCAGCGAACTCAACAATATGCTACTGCAACTGTTTGATGAAGCTATTCTAGCCCTGGAAACCAATGAAAAATCTCGCCCACTGGATAGTGAATTCCAGCTACGGGGACAACTTATTGATCTCATTGATGAAACCCTATTTATCAAAGAACCCGCGGCTATTATGCGGATGTTTTATCGCATGGCGGAACATGAAGAAGTCCAAGGCATTTATTCTACTACGTTACGCCACCTCCGTTATGCACGCCGCAATCTATCTCAGCCATTGTGTGAATTACCGGAAGCTCGCCAAATCTTTATGGATATCCTGCGTCACCCAAGGGCGGTTGAAAACGCATTTGTGCCCATGCATCGTCACAGTGTTCTTGGCGCTTACACCCCCCTTTGGGGCAATATCGTCGGTCAGATGCAATTTGATCTGTTTCACGCCTATACCGTCGATGAACATACTATCCGTGTACTGAGAAAGCTGGAAAGTTTTGCCGATGAGAATAATCGTGCAGCCCATCCACTCTGTGTTGAGTTATATCCTCGCCTGCCTCAACCTGAACTTCTACGTCTTGCTGCACTATTTCATGATATCGCCAAAGGGCGTACTGGCGACCATTCTGAACTTGGCTCTGACGATGCGCTAGCGTTTTCACTACAACATGGGCTTAACTCACGGGAAGCTGATTTGGTAGCCTGGCTGGTTCGTCATCATCTGTTAATGTCAGTCACAGCTCAACGGAGAGATATTCAAGACCCAGAAATCATCAAGCAATTTGCCCATGATATCCTCAATGAAACTCGGCTACGCTATCTGATCTGTCTGACAGTCGCTGATATCTGCGCCACCAACATTAACCTATGGAATAGTTGGAAGCAGAGCTTATTACGGGAACTCTATTTCTCTACAGAAAATCAACTACGGCAAGGAAATACGCCAGATTTTCGGGAACGCATCCGTCACAACCGTTTTCAGGCGCTTGCTCTGTTGCGTCAGGATAATATTAACGAGCAGAAACTCCATCAGCTTTGGAGTCGTTGTCATGCAGATTATTTCCTTCGTCATACGCCAAAACAACTCGCCTGGCACGCTCGCCACCTAGTACAACATGATTCTCAAGAGTCACTGATACTGATAAGTACCAAGCCAACTCGCGGCGGCACAGAAATTTTTATCTGGAGCTTAGATCGCCCTTCCCTGTTTGCGGCGGTTGTCGGCGAATTGGATAGACGTAACCTGAGTGTTCATAATGCTCAAATATTTACCAATCGTGATGGCATGACAATGGACACTTTCGTGGTACTGGAACCCAATGGTCATCCTTTAGCATTGGATCGCCACGAAATAGTACGTAACGCACTTTTACAAGTGGTTCTGGATCCCCATACCAAGACACCGAAAACACGAAAATTGCCAACCAAACTGCGCCACTTTAACGTACCGACAAAAGTGACCTTCTTACCTACCCATAACGAACGACGCACCTATATGGAGCTATTTGCCCTGGATCAACCGGGATTACTGGCAAGAGTTGGTAATATTTTTGCCGAAATGGGGGTTTCACTGCATGGAGCACATATCACCACCATCGGTGAACGTGTCGAAGACTTTTTTGTTCTGGCAGATAAAGACCACAAAGCCTTAAATAAAAAAGTCAGAGAAGAATTATCAGAAAGGTTGACAGCAACCCTAAATCCAAAGGATAAAATATAACTGAATATAAGCCCATGACTCAGATGATAACCAAGGAATCCGATGCAATGCAGCAACTACAATCCATTATCGAAAATGCTTTTGAAAACCGCGCAACGCTTACTCCAGCAACAGTCAGCCACGAAATACGTGATGCTGTTACTCAAGTCATCAATCTGCTGGATAGTGGAAAATTGCGCGTTGCAGAGAAAATTGACGGTCAGTGGATCACGCATCAATGGCTGAAAATGGCGGTCCTGCTCTCTTTCCGTATTAATGAAAATCAGATTATCGATGGCGCAGAAAGCCGTTATTTCGATAAAGTTCCGATGAAATTCTCTGACTATGATCAGGCAAGATTTGAAAAAGAGGGTTTTCGCGTAGTACCTCCTGCGGCGGCGCGTCAAGGGGCTTTTATTGCCCGTAACTGCGTACTGATGCCTTCCTATGTCAACATCGGCGCTTACGTTGATGAAGGAACAATGGTAGATACCTGGGCAACAGTCGGCTCCTGTGCCCAAATTGGTAAAAACGTCCATTTATCCGGTGGTGTCGGCATCGGCGGCGTATTAGAACCATTGCAAGCTAACCCGACCATTATTGAAGACAACTGCTTTATTGGCGCCCGTTCTGAAATTGTAGAAGGTGTCATTGTCGAAGAGGGTTCAGTGATTTCAATGGGTGTCTATATCGGTCAAAGCACCAAAATCTATGATCGTGAAACAGGCGAAATCCATTATGGTCGCGTCCCTGCGGGTTCTGTTGTTGTCTCTGGCAACCTCCCATCAAAAGATGGTAGTTATAGCCTGTATTGTGCTGTCATTGTCAAAAAAGTGGATGCCAAAACACGAGGAAAAGTGGGCATTAATGAACTACTTAGATCGATAGATTAAACTTTAAAATAGCGGATAATAAATAAGTCCGCTATTTTTTTGCTTTTTATCATCATTACCGACCTCAGTCAGTGTTATTAATATAGGGAGTTTGAACGCGGGCAACGTGCACAACCTGGAACGGATACAGCGTACATAAGACGTTTGAGCACGACCCACATTCAAAATAACGTATAAAATAACCTACTGGGAAAAATACCCTTAAGGTGGTGCCATGTACGATAACTTAAAGAGTCTGGGGATCACATACCCCGAAGAAATTGACCGCTATAGTCTGCGTCAGGAAGCTAACAACGATATTCTGAAAATCTATTTCCGCAAGGATAAAGGTGAATTCTTTGCCAAAAGTGTGAAATTCAAATATCCGCGTCAACGCAAGACTGTAACTGCAAACAATACAGAGCAAGGATACAAAGAGATCAACGAAATCAACACTAACCTGCGTTATGTGATTGAAGAGTTGGATCAAATTTGCAAACGAGATCAAGCAGAAGTCGATTTGAAACACAAAATTCTCGATGACTTGCGTCATCTTGAACATGTCGTTGCCAACAAGATTGCCGAGATTGAAGCCGATCTGGAAAAACTAACCCGTAAATAAAACGGTTCTATTAATTACACCGCTTATATCCTACCCGGTATAAGCGGTGCATTGAAATTATTAAATCAATTCTCCCCATTGCCTGATCCAAGACTGAGCAAAAACTTCCGGTTCAGCTTCTTCCACCGCATCCACCATCAAAACCTCACCGACTCTTATTGCCCTTTGCTCTTGTAGTAATTCATCAAAAGTACGCCCGCCGCCACAAAAGCTCTCATAACTGCTATCTCCCAAAGCGATCACGCCATAGCGTAATTCTGGCTGATAACCCAATTCATCTCGCAAAGCATAATAAAGCGGCCGAATATTATCAGGTAAATCCCCTTGCCCAGTCGTTGAAGTAATAACTAAAACCGTGTTATCAAGATAGGATTGCCACTGTTCCAACTCCCCTTCTTCAAATACTTCTATATCATGACCTTGTTGTTCAAGGATCTGCTGTGCTTCTTCTGCAACAGCAAGCGCGTTACCGTAAACAGTACCAACAAAAATACCAATCTTCGCCATAATTTATTATCTCTTCAAAGCAATTATCAGTTATCCTCGCTGGCAACAGCAGAAAACTCAACCCTTCCCAAATCAGGGATAATTACCTTTACCAGCTAAGCCATCTCATCAAAGCAAATATTGCCACTATTAAGTTCATGCTGTCATGTAAACAGCACTAATGACTAATCATATATCTAATAAACTAATTACGAACAGACGTAGCGATCAATAACTGTAGTTATTTTACATAAAACGGTAACAGGTAATCATCAAAAACATCGTTTTCTGTGACAACCAAGATCAAGTAACAGAAGTTAAGTCGTCTTAAATCAAGTTATTTAGCCAATAATAATTCAATGTTAAAATCACTTTTTTAAACGACTTTAGCTGATAATATTGATATTAATATGAAAAATGACCATATACTTTTTTTCAAGATCAACAATAGTATTATGAAATTAATAGAACGGCACAAATAAGCACTAAGTAAAGGAAAATCATCACTATGTTTAACAATAAAGCTGTTGTGCTGAGTATACTATTAAGTGCCGCAAACATCACCGGTTCATCTGGACTGATGATCTGGGTAGATACCATGCTTAAAGATGGAGGTATGATTTTAGACGCTTATATTCCTGTTTTTTCCTATTTATTGGGGTTATCTCTGGGATGCATGACCATATCCTTTCTTATTCGAAAAATGAATATTAATTTTTTTGAAAAAAATATTTTTGGATTATTTTTATTATTAGCAACTACAAACTGCATTCTCTTTGCAAGAGAAATAACACTTATTCCAGTTTGGTTGGATGCTCTACATAGAATATTATGGGGGGTAATAAGTGGATTTATTGTCATAATGGGAAGAAATATTCTTATACCCGTCATCTTTCAAGTTGCCTCTTTGTTGGCTGCACTCACTCACCCCGGTCACATAGTTATCTATGCTCCCGGGGATTCGCTCCCTTGCCGTCGCGATGCATCTTGAAATCCATTGGGTATATAACCGCAGGAAATGAAAAGAAAACGAATAATGATTTTTCTATTTTAAGCCTAGCGTTATTAAGCCTACCATTTTTAATCCCTGTTATTTTCTCTCTTTTAGGTTTAAATTACCGCACATCAGCAAACATTTTTGCTACCTTTATTTATTCTACTGCTTCAATTATCTATTTTACTGACTTTAAAAACAATAATTTAAAAACACAAAAATACGACATTAAAGATTCTATGAAAACAACCAATAAATTAGTTATTTTTAGTGCTTTTTCCAGTTTAGTTATAATCAATGTTTGCTTTTTTCTATCCTTAATGATTATACCAGCAATGCGAACAAAATACTTTGAACATATTGATATGATTCAAATGTATATCATATTACTGATTATATGGTTCCCCTGTGCAATTGGGATCATGAAAGTCATCAAATCTGCACTTTTAACCAAAAGAATCATGGTAGGTAATATCATGCAATTATTCTCTCTCGGATTCTGTTTACTTGGCATTATGATAAATTCTGGCATACTCTATTTATTATTTACAATTATGGTATTTTTAGCTAATACCATTATGCAACCTGTTTTTTTCTCTTATCTGGGGTTATATTCAAAAAATTCTCTTTATACTTTGGGTATGCAATCAGGGATTTATGTATTTATTACTATGATCATTCTTTTTTATACTATTTATTTAGGTGTTGATATTAAAGAAATCGTTGCTGGATTTACAATATTATTAATTTCATCGATAGTTATCTCGACTATTTTTCTCTTTACTATTAATTATAAAAAACAATAAAGCTAGCGTAATTATTATATTAAAATACTTATTGTTAATGGAGAATAAAAAGCACCTTAAAGTGCTTTTTATACAACTATTGATAACAAGCAATAAAGATACAATAATCATACCCTCTATTAGCCTGCTAATACCTTTTTATTTCTAAAGTAAGTACTTAGTAAAGTAAAGAAAGTAAAAAGTATCAGTAATATCCAACTTAAGTTATAACTACCTGTAATATCTCTTAATATCCCTACTAATGGCGCAATAACAATCACAGAGACTTGGTTAGCTGTCATAGCCAAACCCAAAGCAAATCCCATCCTATCTTTAGGGGCTGTGTCTGCTATATAAGCTACCCAAGGGCCATACCAACCTACCCCAAAGAAACCAAGTAAGATCATTAATGGGAATAAAAAATAATAACTATCAATTTTAATAAAAAATAAAATAGCGATTCCAATTAAAGAACAAAATAAACAACATAATACTTGAAAATATCTATTTGTTTTTGTTCTGTCACTCCAAGCAGCTAAAGCTATTCTTCCTACAACCCCAGAGATAAGAGCTAAGAATAATAAAGTTGCACCTATAGATGGAGAAATTTTTAGTTCTTCATAAAAATAAGAAATTAGATAAATAACCACACTATATTGAATAGCTGTTAAACAAGCGCCAGACAACATAATATTAAACATCGCAGGTTCTTTGACCATCAATATTTTATTTCTGATAGTCGATATAATATTAATGTGCCGTATTTTCTTTGCTCTAGGATCTTTATCTTTATAAAATATAAAAAAAAGTGCAGCCCCAAAAATAGCAATACATCCACTAGCAAAGAAAGCAAAATGCCAATTAAAACGAATTGCCAAAAATGGTAGAATTAAACTTGCCAAAGCCCCTCCTAAGGGCAATCCTGCTTGTCTAATCCCCATAGCAAAACCTAACTGACTTTTCGGAAACCAATTAGAAACGGATTTGGCCCCACCTGGTTGCGCAGAGCTATATCCAATCCCAAGAATAAATAAGAGTATGAGAATTGCATAATAGCTATCAAAAAATAGGGTAAAACATAGAGTCATTCCAACCAAGAAAACACCTATACTTACCACGTACTTTTCATTAAACCTATCAAGTAATTCTCCAGCTACTAGTAAGCCAAATAATGGTGCAAGTTGGGCAGACGATACTAGTAACCCAATTTGGAATGCAGATAACGACATCTGTTGCTGCAATAGTGGAGCGATAGAACCTATTCCTTGAACAAAAAAACATGCACATGCCTGCGTTATCGTAGCTATAAATAACACTGTCCATTTATAACTTTCAATATTTTGATTTATCACGAATTAACTATCCTAGAAGATCTTTATAAAAAACCACTATATGTATATGGAGAAGTAAAGTTATCAACCTTACTTTGTTCTGTTAAGAATAAAAATTTCTGAATTCCCTTTTGAGAGTTAATTTGGTTAATCGCCTGATAAAGGGAGTTGACGGCATCATAGGCAGGATCCACCCATTCCTTAACATTTTTAAAAATATACTTTAATTCATCTTTAATATTAGGAAAGTGAGTGCATCCTAAAATCACGACATCCACATTATCAACTTCCTCCTTTGTCATTGATCTTAATATTAAACTTTCTATATCATTGGTTTTTAATGATATTCCTCTGGATTTCATCTCTGAAAATTTAACCAACTCTGTTAAGCCTAACGTTTTAAAGATAAACTTATCATCAATTAACTTTGCACATATATTATTAACATATTCACTGTTAATTGTATTAGGTGTAGCAATCAGAAGAACATTCTTTTTCAAAGAGATCTGAAAAGCTTCTAAAATAGGAGGGAGCACCTTAATACAAGGCATTTTTAGTTTTTCTATAAAACTGTTACTCAATAAAGTTGATGCTGTATTACAGGCAATGATTAAACCAATTGGCTTAAATACTTGTACTGCTTGCTCTAATAGATCTTCTATTCTTTCTAGTAACAAAGTTCTATCCTTATTTCCATAAGGATAGAACTTATTATCAGCAATGTAAACGACGTCAGTACCTAAAAAAAAATTTTCTATATATTTAGATACTGACAAACCACCAACCCCCGAATCAAAAATCAATATTCTAGGTGCATCAGTGTTTATTTTTTCTATAGAATCGCCATTAGCATTGTAAAATACTATACTTTTTTTTTCTAAAATAATCGTATTTTCAACTAACATAAAAACCTCTTAAGCAATGATAGCTCGACTTTGAACAGATCCTCGCATTCCTCGAGATTTCTTTAAATCAGTTGTAAAGACAACTCTTGCTAACCAACGTGCTTTTTCTCCAAAGAAAGGTTCATATGCATCCCTAGCGTGCACACATCTAAAGTTATCAACAAATATGCAATCGGAAGTATTTAAAACAATTGATTTTTTGTTTTTATTAAAAAAATCAATTACCTTATTGACTGCTTTTATTTCATCTAACAAATTGTTATCTAGGTTCAAAGCAGCAGCATTAATTCTTACATAAGGCTCTTCTTTTGCACCAAATAATATTGCCTGGCCTTCTTCATCAACAATATTTGAAGTTGAATGAATTGGATTATGAGAAATATAAAACCTGTCCTGAAAAAGCAGATCCTTTTCCTTATCAGTAAGTTCAATACCGTCAATACAAGAAATTGTTGTTGGCGCTCTTTCTTCATTTCGCATACAGACAAGTCCTAGGAACTCAGCTCTTGCTGGGTGAAAGGCATCTTCTACATGAAACCCAAAATCTTTATTTGAACCACTGCTTGAATTAGGGATATTTTGTAATTCTTCGAAAGGAATAATATTATTGTATATACTACCATTTCGTTGGGAGGTAAATCCCATACCCTCTCCCAATAAAGACCCATATAAACCTAATAATATTTTAGCATCATTAATTTTATATCCATCTTCTAATTCTATTAATTTTCCTGGAGTTGGTTGAACACCATTAAGCAAAACAGGGTTATCTTTAACATGAATAGCAGCATATTTCTCATGCCGTTTAAAATGATAAAACTCTTCTCTAATACTACGAGGCAATTCTTGAGCGAAAATTGTAGCTCTTTCTAGAAAGTCATATTGATTATCTAACTTCTCATCAAAAACAATATGATCTATTAAATCTTTAATCACTTTACTTTCACTTTGCCCAGGCTTAATTTCCTTTATATACGTCATCTTCCTACTCTAATATAGTTAATATAATAAAAGATAATTTAGTTCAGATAATTTATATTTATTTTAGTTTAAAACGAAATAAATTTTACATTTCTTTACATTTATATTCTTTATAAAAATTTATTTTATTTATAATTTTCAAAAAGTTAAATTTAACTTGTGGAAAAAACAATCTTTTTTCAAACCGAACAAAAATATTTCTTAAAATAATATTTAAATCCATTTTTTCAAAAAATTATGCATTTTTTATTTAAATATTAATATAATATTACACAAGGAAACTATTGATGCCTTATCTATATAAACGTTATTCATGCTGATCTTTTTTCTTTTGCGACAAATACTAGCTTTCTTGTTGTTTCCACACGAAGCATATTTAAGGTTAGACATATACAAGCCAGGATTTTTGCAGCATCACCGCGATGGTACCAAGCATCTTCGTTCATCAACACATCTAAAACTCAGCACACGCAATGGTGAATAGGCCGCGAAAACCTCCCTCGCAGCCTCCAACAGAAAGGTATATGAACCTCTCAATTCATACCACTCCCACCAAGTAAACGCACTTACTATTCTTGCTTACTCGTGGACAAACAACCTTGGGTTCTCGACATTTACCGTTCGCTTCGTACTAATTACTATCACATTCCAAATCGGGAACAATACCTTGCCAGCCAAATTGTTGTATTAAATGCTGCCATGATGCATCCCATTTCGCCGTCAGCGATAATTTCTCACCCGTAACAGGGTGATCCAACTCAAGACAACTGGCATGAAGCATCAACCGGCTGGTTTGATAATGAATGGTAACTCCTCTGTTTTGCCGTAAATCGCCATGTGTCGTATCACCAATAATTGGGTGACGAATATGTGCCATATGGCGTCTCAATTGATGTTTTCGGCCTGTTTTCGGTGTCAATTCCAACAAACTAAAGCGTGATGTAGGATAACGGCCTATCTCTACCGGGCATTCTACCGTTGCCAGTGGTCGGTAATAAGTCACACAAGGCTGGGCCTCTTTATCGCCATCTGCAAATTTATCCGCGATCTTATCCAGTTCCTCAACCAGAGCGTAATCAACAATCGCTGATTCCAACACATAACCGCGCACAACAGCATGATAAGTTTTTTGTAACTGATGATGTTCAAACTGTTGGGAAAGCTGACGGGCAACATCGCTAGAAAGCGCCATCAGCAATACGCCTGACGTTGGCCTATCCAGACGGTGTAGCGGGAAAACATGCTGACCAATCTGATCACGCAATGTCTGCATAACAAAGACCGTTTCGTGACGCGCCAACCAGCTACGATGAACTAACCACCCCGCTGGCTTGTTAACTGCCACAATATGATCATCCTGATATAATATTTCCAACATATCAGGCATTATCCTGCATAAATAAGCGATCCAACGCACGAAGATGTTCAAGCAGTTGCTGGTAACGCCCGATAGTATCTTCTTTATAAGACTCCTCAAAGTAAGGCGCGATAGCAAATGCTGTAGGCAACGCCAATCCCTGCTCCAACAATGCATACATTCTCGGAATTAATACCCACTGCAACCACTCTTCGGCTAACATCGTATCAATGGAAAATGGCTCAACACTTTCGAAAGCTTCCGGTCTAGGCGGATGACTCTGCCACAAGTCAATTGCCCTCATGGCTTCTTCAATTAACTGTAATTTATGCAGAATTTTTTTTGCAGTACTCATATTTTCAGTCTGACTCAGTTTTTATTCAAAACAACCAAGTTCGCAAGAATACCATCGATACCCCTTAAGCTGAAAATTTGCTTGCTCCGCCAAATAAGAGAAGGGAGCGAACAAGCGCTCCCCTTAAGTTGATTTATAGCAGTCCCGCTAATAATATGCTCCCTGCTCACTCCTTGAAAAATTGTCCCTAGTTGGTTATCCCTTTCCTATCATTTTATTTATGTTGCATACGATCCTGTTATGCATTGCGTCATCCTGACCATCATCACTTATCTGTCCTTGAGAAATTGTGCGCAATGATTCCTTTCCTGCTAAGGACAGCATGAATTAATTCGTTCGATGAAACAAGCTACACATACTGGAACCAGTAAGTGAGGAGAGGGAATAAAATCTGTGATTATTTATAGCCTATTGAAATAAAATGAAAATAATAAACTAACGTGAAACTTACAAAAGTAAACAATGATATCTCTTACATGAAGTGTAAGAGATATCTTACAAATGCAACGTTAAAAATCCGGGCCTAACGAATAAAGACAGGTTTAATTGCACCAAGAAACCCAATTAAGTCGGTAAATAACCGCGTTCGTTTATGGCTACCAAATTGCTCCAACATCACTTCACCGGTCAAATTACACAGAGAAATGATACCCATATCATCTGATTCCATCGTCGCAATAAATGCCGTTGGCGACAGTTTCAACCGCTTCTGCGTCACCAAATGTCCTATCAGGTTTTCCTGTAAACGGATAAAGTCATCTTCACTCCAGACCTGAATCAAACTAAACCGTTGACCTTCAAACGTTACCGTCATATCACCGGCCAATTGTGATGTATAAAAATCATGAATTGCTGGTTGTAATTGAATATCCAGTGCAACTTCGACGCTATTCAGCTTATCCTCTAAGGGAAAAGGCTGTGGAAGCCAATAAACTATGCTGTCGCCAGTCTGAGTAATACAAGGTGATGGTACACCATAAAGTTCACGGCTGGCAGGGGGGGCTCCGGTTTCCTTTTGCCACAAATCGACATAACAACGGGTAAAATTAGACAACGCTTCTGTAACATTAGAAATCATATTATTTTCAACCGGTAACTGTTAGGGTGTACTTA
Organism: Photorhabdus aballayi; assembly: GCF_026153155.1. Taxonomy (NCBI): domain Bacteria; kingdom Pseudomonadati; phylum Pseudomonadota; class Gammaproteobacteria; order Enterobacterales; family Morganellaceae; genus Photorhabdus; species Photorhabdus aballayi. The sequence goes on from NZ_JAPFCD010000010.1 coordinate 43,573, forward strand.
GCAATTTTATAGTAAACCAAAGATAGTAAACTGAGCGAACAAATAAAATTCAGACAGACGCGCTAACTTGCTAGACTTAAGCCATCACTACTATCAGATTTTGAGGAATAACATGTCGTTATATCGGGATCACCAAGCTCTTGAGCAACTTACACTGGGTAAGACCACTTTATATCGTGACCAATATGATGCCAGCTTATTGCAAGCTGTACCCCGCAATATGAACCGTGAACCGATGGAAATTTTCCCGGATAATTTGCCGTTTCACGGCGCTGATATCTGGACACTATATGAGCTATCATGGCTGAATAGCCGCGGTTTGCCACAAGTTGCTATCGGGCATGTTAGTTTAAATGCAACAAGTAAGAACCTAATTGAATCTAAAAGTTTTAAGCTCTATCTGAACAGCTTTAACCAGACTCATTTTGAAAGCTGGCAAGTCGTTGAAGAAACACTACAGCGCGATCTGGCCGCTTGTGCTGAAGGCGAGGTGGAAGTGACACTTCATCATTTAGATCATTTCAATAACCAGCCAATCTCTGCTTTTACAGGTGAATGTATTGACGAGCAGAATATTGAAGTGACTGAATATGATTTCAATCGTCATTATCTGCAAGGTGCAGCACAAGGCCCGCTGGTAGAAGAAGTTTTGGTTAGCCATCTACTGAAATCTAATTGCCTGATCACCCATCAACCTGACTGGGGATCTGTCCAGATTCACTACCAAGGGTCAAAAATCAATCGGGAAGCACTGTTACGTTACTTGATATCATTCCGGCATCACAACGAGTTTCACGAGCAATGTGTTGAGCGTATCTTCAACGACTTACAACAGTTATGCGCGCCAGAAAAGCTCTCAGTCTACGCTCGTTATACCCGTCGCGGAGGACTAGATATCAACCCGTGGCGTACAAACAGTGCAAGCTTTGTTCCAGAAACAAGCAGATTGGCACGTCAATAAATCTGCTTTAAATCTGTTTTCCTAAGCGCAATTTTTGAAAAATAAGCTGAAATAGGGTATGTAATATATTCAGTTTAGTGATATTGATATGTAATCCATACACGGTATACAAGGAGTCATTCTTGATCACACATATCAACCCACTTGGCTCGATGGATTTATTATCTCAACTTGAAGTAGATATGCTAAAGAGTACCGCAAAAAGTGATCTGTATCGCCTGTTCCGTAATTGCTCACTGGCCGTACTCAATTCAGGTAGCCAAACTGATAATAGTAAAGAGCTGCTCTCTAAATACACCGATTTTGAAATTAACGTACTGCGCCGTGAGCGTGGAGTGAAACTGGAACTGGTGGACCCTCCAGAAGACGCATTCGTTGATGGAAAAATTATTCACTCACTACAAGCTAACCTATTCGCAGTTCTGCGGGATATCTTGTTTGTCCATACACAGATTAGCGATCCAGGACAACAGGATTATTCCGATTCAGAGAATAGCGCACATATCACCAACAGAATATTCTCTATTCTGCGCCATGCCAGAGCGCTGCATACCGATGACGATCTCAACATGATAGTCTGTTGGGGAGGCCACTCAATTAGTAAGCCAGAGTATCAGTATGGCCGTAAAGTCGGTAACCAGCTTGGGTTACGCGGACTGAATATCTGTACTGGCTGTGGCCCCGGGGCAATGGAAGCGCCGATGAAAGGCGCGGCTGTCGGCCATGCCCAACAGAATTATAAAAATAGCCGTTTTATTGGTATCACCGAGCCATCAATCATTGCGGCTGAACCCCCAAATCCATTAGTGAATGAGCTGATTATCATGCCAGACATCGAAAAACGTCTGGAAGCTTTTGTTCGTATTGCTCATGGTATCGTTATTTTCCCCGGAGGTGTCGGTACAGCGGAAGAATTACTTTATTTGCTAGGTATTCTGATGAATCCAGAAAATCAGGAGCAAGTACTGCCATTAATTCTTACCGGGCCAAAGGAGAGTGAGGACTATTTCCAAGTTCTGGACGAATTTATTGTTCACACATTGGGTGAAGATATGCGACGCTACTATCACATCATCATTGATAATGCGCCTGAAGTTGCCAGAATAATGAAAGAAGCGATGCCATTAGTGAGAGATAGCCGCCACAGTACTGGTGATGCATATAGTTTTAATTGGTCAATGAAGATCAATTATGATTTGCAACAGCCGTTTGAACCCTCCCATGAAAACATGGCTGATCTTAATCTCCATCCTGATCAACCACCTGAAAAACTGGCAGCGTCGCTGCGCCGGGCTTTTTCTGGGATTGTTGCAGGTAATGTGAAAGAGGTGGGTATTCAAGCGATTGAAAAACAAGGTCCATTCAAAATCCACGGGGACGTTAAAATAATGCGCCATATGGATAAGCTATTGAAAGACTTTGTGGAACAGCATCGAATGAAACTACCGGGAGGCACCGCCTACGAACCTTGCTACGAAATTATCAAATAAAATTACCTGAAAAAAATATCTGCGCTCCACGGATGGAGCATTACGCTATTTAAAGTGGCCCTATATGATACACCTTCTTATTGTTGATGCACTTAACCTTATCCGACGCATTCATGCTGTACAGGGCAGTCCATGTATTCCTGCTTGTGAACATGCATTAAGACAGCTTATCCAACACACTCACCCCACACATGCCGTCGCAGTATTCGATGAAGAGAATCGCAATCACAGTTGGCGTCACCAAATACTACCTGACTACAAAGCCGGCCGTTCGCCCATGCCTGACAACCTGCAACAAGAAATGCCGCAAATCAGGGCATCATTTGAGCAACAAGGCATTGCCTGCTGGCACGCAAAAGGGCATGAAGCTGACGATCTAGCAGCGACATTGGCCGTAAAAGTGACTTCGGCTGGTCACAACGTGACGATTGTTTCTACTGATAAAGGGTATTGCCAGTTACTTTCACCCAATATCCGTATCCGTGACTACTTTCAAAAACGCTGGCTAGATATGCCATTTGTTCAACAAGAGTTTGGCGTTTTACCAGAACAACTACCTGATTATTGGGGGCTTGCGGGGATAAGCAGCAGTAAAATTCCGGGGATTCAGGGGATCGGGCCGAAAACCGCTGTCACTTTACTACAACAGGCCGGTACACTGGATAATCTGTTCCAGAACCTCGACCAACAACCCGAAAAATGGCGCAGTAAACTAGAATCCAATAAAGAAATGGCGTTTATCAGCCGGGAAGTTGCGTCATTACGTACCGATCTGACTTTAAGTGGTAATCTGCAACAACTCCGGCTGACAACAGCAACTTAACGAAAATACTTCGCTATCTTATCCAGATGTTCGCCTTTTAATTCTCCGGCCTCACTAAGCAGGCCGACCCAAGATTTAATATAATTGTATTTTGCTTGTGAGAGATCACGTCGAGCAGTATATAACTGCTGTTCAGCATTCAAGACATCCACATTAACCCGCTGCCCAAGCACAACACTTTTACTGGTTGCATCTACCTGCAAGCTAGCTGACTCAACCGCCATTTCATAAGCACCGATCCGTTTTTCACTATTTAGGTACTGATTATAATTGCGGCGTAGTGCATTAAGGATTTCTCCAGCCTGAGCATCAAGATCATATTTAGTCCTGCCATAGTGGGCCGCTGCCTGACGTACAGAGGCAGATGTAGCACCACCATTATAGATATTCATACTCATCCGCAAGCCAATGGTATCGGTTCGATATTTTTGATCTATGGTATTATCGCTACTGGATTCGTTTTCAGAATGGGAAGCGTAGAGCTCCAGCCTAGGTAAATAACCCGCCCGATTACGCTGCACTTCATGGTACGCGGCTTGCACTTCCTGACGAGAAGCAGCCAAAACCGGGTTGTTAGCCAATGCCAATTTTTCCCACTCCTCATAACGCTCAGGCGACAACCTCAATATACGGAAACGCTTTTTATCTGACAGCCGTTGCACAGGCAAATCAACAGGGAGGGGAGCGCCCACAATTAGCTGTAAACTTCGGATTGCCGCATCCAAATCGTCTTTGGCTGCTATCTCATCGGCAATCGCCTGACTGTAACGGGATTGCGTTTCCACCACATCAGTACGTGTCCCTTCGCCAGAACTAAACAACTTCTTATTCAGTTCCAGTTGCTTTTCATAAGCCATTTTCTGCCGTATAACTAAATCAATCTGATCCTGTGCATAAGCCACATCCACGTAAGCATTCACGACCCGCACAGCCAATTGCTGAAAACTTGCCCGAAAACGCTCATTGCTCATCAAAGTGTGAGCCTGGCTGGCTTTATAGCGAGCCCATATTTCAAAATCGATCAACGGCTGAGTCAACACAACAGCCGCATTATAACTGCTATATTGACGATCCCGGCTGCTAGTTGTCTTCCTGCCCCAGATATCATACCCAACAGACTCCATATGTTGCCAATTCCGCGGTGAATTCTGATAAGACATTATGACCTTAGGTAACAACTCTGCCCTGCCGAGCTTTTCATACTCTTCACCGCCTTCCCGCTCTTTCACGGCAGAGAGAAAAGTAGGATCATTTTCTAACGCCAGCGCATAAGCCTCAGTCAAACTCAATGCCGATGCAGGAAAAGAGAACAGACTGACGCTGAAAAGAATCAGTAAACCAATTGATAAAGAAGTGTTATTCAGTTTCATAATCACTCCTCTATCAACGATGTTGAAGCCCGATCCCACAATGGCTTAAACAGATAACTTAACAAAGAACGGGAACCCGTTTTAACAAAGACTTCAACCGGCATCCCAGGTCTGATATCCAACCCTTTTAGTTTTTCCATCCCCTTAGGAGAAACAACTACTCTCATCTGATAATAAGGTTGGCTAGTGACTGGATCGACCAACCTATCCGCGGAAATCACAGCAACTTTTCCTTCAACTTTTGGCGTCCGATTTTGGTTAAAAGCGGTGAACATCAGATCCACATCTAACCCTTTGCCAATCTTATCCGCCAAATTAACTGCAACACGCGTTTCCACTTCAAGCGCCATCTGGTTCGGCAGAATTTCCATCAATTTTTCGCCGGGAGCAACAACCCCACCTTGGGTAAAAATATTTAATCCCACAACCGTGCCGTCAACCGGCGCAACAATTGAGGTATGAGTCAGTTCAAACTGTGCCGTATCCAGCTTATTTCTATATTCACTGGCAGAGACCTGAACCTCCGCTAATTGCGTGCGCACTTCCCGCTGATAGTCTGCTTTGCGCTGAATAATGCGCTGTTGTGTTTCCTGTAACTGTTTTTCAAGCTGACCAGCTCGTCCTGCCATTTCCGCTACGCTGCTATTGAGTTCAGCCTGTTCACGCAGAAGTTCCAAATAACGATTACGCGGAAAATAACCCTCATCCGCTAAAGATTTGAGATTAGTTATCTGCTCTTTAAGCGCCGCTTGCTGCATACGCTTACTGATAAGAGAAGATTTCAGCCCTTTAATTTGAAAATCTATGCCTTCGACAGACTGCTCAAGCCCTTGCAAATCGCTTCTCAGCACCTCACGGCGTGATACAAAAAGTTGTTTTTGCAGTTCGATAATCTCATGCACCCGCGGTTCAGATTGTAATTGCTGTAATATATCGGGGAAAATTAACGCTTCATCGCCATGCTGCTCGGCCAATAAACGGGCTTCCGTCGCCAGCGTGGTATACAGTTGATCCTGAAGTGCGTCGACCTGCGCCTTTGCCTGCACCTGACTGAGCTGGACGAGTGTCTGACCCGCTTTTATTGTTTCTCCTTCAACAACCTTAATCTGGCTGATAATACCGCTTGCCGGGGCCTGAACTGTTTTACGATTGCCATCCACAACCACCACACCGGAAGATGCAACGCCTTTATCCAACGGTGCGAACGCGGCCCAAATGAGAAACCCCAAGATCCCCACACCAATCACTAACCATCCTAGTCTCAAAAAACGCCTTTCTTCCAAAGGCAACAGTCCTTTTTTATCTCTTACCGGCGTAACTTGATCAGACATATCCACTCCCGGACAGAAATCTCCGTCTCAGCTATTTGATATTATTATAATTAAATGCACATTTACCTATGCTAGCTACGATGCCTGCGCGACTGCTTTGGTTGCAGAATGTTCCTGACTATTATTTCTTTGCGATAAAGCGGCCATCACTTGCTGAGACGAGCCGAACATCTTCATTTTCCCCTGAACCAGCAGCAATATTTTGTTTGTCTGTGATAACAATGAGGTGCGATGAGTAATCACAATCACTGTTTTTCCTTGTGCTTTTAGCTGAGAAATCGCCTCATTCAGTGCTCTTTCCCCTGCCTCATCCAGACTGGAATTAGGTTCATCCAACACCACCAATGACGGCTCGTCATATAGCGCACGAGCAAGACCAATTCGCTGTTTCTGACCGCCAGATAACCCCACGCCTCCGGCGCCAATTACGGTGTCATAACCCTTATCAAGGGCCAATATCAGCTCATGAACGCCCGCTTTTCTTGCCGCTTGCACCACCTTTTCCGGCTCCACTTCATTAAAACGAGCAATATTCTCAGCAATGGTGCCCCCAAATAGTTCAATATCTTGCGGCAAATAGCCGATTGAGGAGCCCAATTCATCTTTATTCCATTGATAAATATCTGCATTATCTAAACGAACAACGCCTTCTTGTGCAGGCCATATTCCTACCAGCAACCGAGCAAGCGTCGATTTTCCGGACGCACTGGGGCCAATTAATCCCATCACATCACCGGCATCCAACGAAAAACTCACATCCTCTAACACAACCTTACTGTTTCTTCCCGGAGGCGCTGCGGAAACTTTATCCACGGACAAATTGCCTTTCGGCGCAGGTAATGACATGCCGGGTTTCCGTTCCGGTTGTTGTTCCAGCAAATTGGTTAACCGCTGCCATGACAAACGCGCGCCACTCCAGCCTTTCCAGGCTTGAATCAGTTGTTCAATCGGTGAAAGCGCACGCCCCATCAAAATTGAAGCCGCAATCATCATGCCCGGCGTAATATGCCCACCAATCGCTAACCAGCCTCCTAATCCCAGGATCAGTGACTGCAAGGCCAAACGCACTGTTTTAGTGACTGAATTAATTACTGAAGCCCGCTCACTGGCAATGCGCTGGAAATTGAGAAAACGCTCATGTAATCCAAACCATCTCCGACGTAGCACTGGCAACATACCTAACGCCTCGATAACTTCGGCATTACGTAAATTAGTGCTGGCAAGACTCGCTGAACGTAGAGAGAGTTTACTGGCTTCGGATAACGGCTGACTTGATAGCCACTGATTCAGCACAGCCAAGGCAATCAATACCAGTGCGCCTCCCAATGACAACAGACCAAGCCAAGGGTTAAAAAGAAAAATGACCAGCAGATAGATTGGAAACCAAGGGGCATCAAAGAAGGCAAACAAAGCGTTACCCGTCAGAAACTGACGAATATTTGCCAAGTCATTGAGCATCTGGCCAGCATCCGTGGTGCCATTTTTCAGATTTGATTCATAAGATGCGGTATAAACCCGGTTATTCAGCTTCATATCAAGCTGGCTGCCAATGCGGATGACAATCATGCTACGGATATATTCCAGCATTCCCATCATGGTAAACATGCCGAGGGTAATCAGAGTCAACATCAGCAAAGTGATTTCATTACCCGACGGTAATACTCTGTCATAAACCTGCAACATATAAACAGACGGAACTAACATCAGCAGGTTAATAAAGGCAGTGAACAACCCAATAGCCCAAAATACCCGGCTACGAGCACGAATGACATCAGTAATTTCATCCTTCGGGAGCAGTAATTTCACACTATTTCCTTATTTTTATTTTTTTAAAAATATAACTATCCGATGTTAATGTGTTCTTCCTTATTCATTTTTCTTATTAGTCTTATTGGGCTTCATCATTAATTCCCGACCATCGGCAAAGCGGGCAAACCAACCATCTGGCTCATGAGCAAAGAAAGCCAAAGCACTTCCCTGTTCATCAGTAATTGTGAGGCCATCTGGAGTCGGCCGCCAACCGGCAGGCACTTCGCCAAACATATACGCCAAACAATCGTTATCACCATTAAGTGACCAAATTGATCCCTCTGGTAAGGGTTGGTCAGTCAATGACATATCACATTGTTGATGTTTATCCGATAGCTGCCACACGCCTTTCAATTCACTGGCGTGTGGGAGAGCAAGGCTACTTGCCATACTTCCTCCAGTAATGCTGAATGTAAGAGCAACAAAGAATGCAAATTTCAGATACCAAGCTGCAAAAACCATGCCGCCTCCAAACGAATAACCGCATCTAAATCAGATGCGGTTGTGTTGTTGTGTTATGCAAGAATGAAATCAGACTCTAATATCGGCTCTCCGACAATCTTCACCCAAAAATCATCGTAGGAAAATTTACCGCCCAAATTAATGGCGAAATCATTCACCTTATCAACAGTGTTATAACGAAGCACAGCTTCTCCAACTGCACCGGTAAATTCCTCTACAAATTTAACTCCCCCCTTCCCGGCTTCACCCAGATCGAACAGTGACACATCAATCTTGTCTTTACCGGAAACAAAGTCATGGATCCAATCACGCTCAAGAGGAGGCGATTCCTTGGCGCTCAGGTAGACAAATGTATCGTTGCCTTCTCCACCCCAAAGATTATCTGCTCCTAAGCCACCGTAAATGATGTCATCACCAGCCCCGCCTTTCAGAGTATTGGCGGCGTCATTCCCGATCAAAACATCATTACCGCTGCCGCCAATCGCATTTTCAATCGTGACGCCACGGGCAATAGAGACGTTTCCTTTTAGTCCACCGACATCGGAGAAAGAGGCTTCATTCAGATTGATACGTTGATCCTGAGTAAAGCCAGAGAAATCAAACGTATCATTGCCGCCTGTATCCCAAGCAGTGAACAACAGCTTGCTGTTCTCATCTTTTGCGGTATAGAAGTCACGATCGGTGTTGGAATTAAAACCATATACTGTGTCATCAGCACGGATGGTATTATTAGCGCCGTATACCGCTTGAATGGCAGAAATATCGTTAAGTAATGGTGCGGAAGAATAAATACCTTTAAAATCCTGACCAGTATTTTTCTCACTAAAATAACTCATGACGGTATAAGCACGGCTATCTTCAAAATAAGTAGCGCTGTTCTTATAAGTCGGGCTTACCTTATCAGACGCATTATAATCAGCCGGATGTTGCAACCCCAGAGTATGACCAATTTCATGAGTAAACGTCTGACGGCCATAACCGTTTACATCGATATCATTATTGGAGAAAGTACGGCTTTTTGCGTTATACCAAGTGCCTAACTGTGTTTTCTCCGGCCTTGGCAGATAAGCAAACGCGTAACTCCCCGTCAAACTAACATCAAAGAACCCAAAGGTGATATTCGCTTCTTTAACATCAGTGGTTTCAACGAAATCGATATTAGCAACATCGGCCCAAGATTGTATTGATAGTTTTGCAGATGCTCTTTGTGCTTCATTAAATGCTGAAAATTCAGAAATATGCCACGGCATATCATCTGGCTTACTTTCCAGGAAAGTATACTTTAATTGGAAAGCTTTAGATTTATCGTCGTCCTGATTCCCCCAACGATAATCACCCCGGATTAATTCTTTAGCAGCATCTTTACTAGGCTCATGCTCAACGACAATATTAGAATCCTTACCTGGTATATAAGCCTGTAACCATTTCAGCAACTCATTTGCTTTTGCTGAACCGCTAACGTCTTCCGAGTATGAAATTTTCTTCTTTAAAGACATATATTTCTCCATAAATTCAGGACTTAGATATAAAAATCTTTTTATTTTATTAAATACAAGTCAATAAAACCTGAAAACAACAGACCGACCTTGGTCATACAAATTAACAACTAAAATCCCTTTCACATAAACGTAACATTAAAGTTAATTATGTAAAAAGCAATTAACATATTTTTTTAATATAAACGTGATAAAAATAACATAAAACAAATAAGCAATTGTTTTATATAACATAACCATTTAAGGCGAAAAAAGTGCCGCTAATTTCTTTGTGGTATTTTCTTACTGATTAATTATCTATTTATTTAACTATCCATGCAGTAAACTTTAAAAAATTTATAGCATTATTATTGATAATTTTAATCAGCAATTATCCCAAGCCGTTATATGAATAGACAAAATCAGAATAATCGACCGCTTTTGACTGAAATATTGAACGATATGACGTATATACGAAAAGACTCTAAACCAGTAAACACCTAATATATTATCAAACAAATTAATAACAATTTAATAGAAACTTAATTAAATCAGTAAAAAATATATATCACAGAGCGGTTAACATTTCCTTTATTATACCCCCTGCCCCAATATAATTAATTCATATTTGTATTTTTTGAGCATAAAATAACAATATCAACATATATGATTAATTCATAAATATATTAAATCAAAAACAGAAATTTAATCTTATATAATATAAATATCATTTCAATATTAATATCACAAGTAATTTTCACACTTAAAATATTAATCAAAAAATTTATTTTCATCATTTTATAATTTTAATTCATCAAATTATCTCATATTAATTTATCGTTTAATCAAACGATTGCAATAATATATTTATTTTTCTATTTACCTTAAGTTAAGTAAAAAAATCAACAATTTTAAGACACAAATCATACAATATTTACTGTCACATTAAATAATAATCACCTGATAATAGAGTATTATGTAATACCTTCTTCACTGAAAAAATGAATTACATCCTCCTAATACACTCACTTTAGTCCACACAGTAACGAGAGATAAAAGGCAACAATGTCATTTAATATTGAAAAAAACGCCTCAGAATATAACGGAGGCGTTTTAGGAAATCTTATTTTATCGGTTTATTACAGAATAGTGATCAACAATCGCGAATTAGTAATCATTCCGGCTAGCTGCATAAGCAGACCAAATACGACGGACATGAACCGTTATTTCTTCCCTGTCATGATAAAGGTGTTTTGCCTGAATTTGTGCATTTATCCCCCCCTCTTTTAATTGCAAGTTCATTTTCTGCAAATTATGCGCAACTTCTTCATAACGCTTTTTCATCGGTAATTTGAGATTAAAAATCGCTTCCCGACACCAGCCATTAACCAACCAATCTGCCATTAACTGTGTCACTTTTGCTGGTTTTTCCACCATGTCGCATACCAGCCAATAAATATTTTTTGCCGAAGGTTGAAACTTAAAACCATCAACTTTGTGATGCCTAACCTGCCCGGTATCCATCAAGCTTTGCGCCATCGGGCCATTATCTACCGCATGAACCATCATGCTACGTTTCACCAATTGGTAAGTCCAACCACCGGGACACGCGCCTAGATCAACCGCATATAAACCGCTAGCCAGCCGCTCTTCCCATTCGTCATATGGGATAAAAACATGGAACGCCTCTTCCAGTTTTAATGTTGAACGACTCGGTGCATCCGAAGGAAATTTTAGCCGAGGAATACCCATATAAAATGGCGAGTTATTGTTACTGTAAGAATAACCAACATAACAGCAACCCGGAGCAATAAAGAAAACGTGTATTACCGGGCGGTTAACGCTTTCCCGCATCAGCAAGATCTTTTCCTGACGCATAGCATTACGCAATGGAACAGTAAATTTTCGGCAAAATTTTAATAACTCTTTGCTTTCATTAGTATCAGGCACCTCAACCCGTAACTCGCCTGCACGCTCAATGACGCCATGCAGCATACCTATAATCGGGCTTATCCGATCTTCAGGAGGCAAATCTCGCAATAATTCACCCACGACCAGCATCTGACGGGCAAAAATCAGCTCGCGAAATGGGATCTCACGAATCAGCCGATCAGCATCTTCATGTTGATAACACTCAAACAGGACATAGCCACTGTTATCTTTCACCCGGGCAAAACCGTAAATCTCTTTTTGACCCGCTTTATCAGTGATTTCTGCTGCACACTCTTTTTCAAAACCAGGGCGGCAATATAAAGCTATTTTATTCATGGCGAAGCGCCGATTTCCTTAGACGCAAAGCGCCAATTAATACTAAAAACCAGCCGATAAGAAAGCTAAATCCTCCAACTGGCGTAATATACGCAAAAAATTTAACCTGCAACAAGGCCATACAATAGAGACTGCCGCTAAACAACAAGATACCTACTGCAAAAAAGACGCCGCTCCAGTAAAACCAGAGCACCACTTTACGCATTAGCATGGCAGACATCGCCATCATTGCCAGAGTGTGAATACCCTGATATTGCAGACCAAGATCAATCCAACATATCTGATATTTTTCCATCATCGGAGATAATAAATGTGACCCTACAGCACCAAACGCCACATAGAAAAAACCACTAAGGCCAGCAAAGATAAGCATTAAACGACTATTCACTGTTATCTTCCTTTTTCATATTCTCTCTGAGAGCTTTTACCGCTCGTAATGCCTTATTCCATCCTTACTCATTGGTAATAAAGCCCAATTTCTCCTGCTCACTGGCTGCCTGCGCCAAAACCCATTGTCTGAACGCGGCAATTTTCCCCAATTCAGCCTGACTGTCATGACAGACAAGGTAAAATGCATTCTTACTCACTAACACATCATTAAATGGGCAAACTAAACGTCCCGCATCAATTTCAGTCCGAGCCATGACATTATTTGCCAGTGCAATACCCTGCCCGTGAACAGCAGCCTGGATCACCATTGCACTATGGCTAAATATCGGCCCTTGCTGAACATTTATCTGCGACTGCATATCAAGCTGGCGCACATACGCTTGCCAGTCACGACGAGAAGAATCGTGCAACAACGTATGACGCGCCAAATCTGCGGGAGTTTTCAAAGGATTCTCTCCAGTCAATAACGAAGGAGAACAAACGGGAAGCAAATATTCTGCGTAAAGACGATCAGTACGTAACCCCGGCCAATTTCCACGACCATAAAATATGGCAACATCAACATCATCAGCAAGCTTATCTTCTTCTCTATCTACCGCCTGTATTCTGACATCAATGCCTGGATAAGCTAAATTAAAACTGGACAGCCTTGGAACCAGCCACTGGATAGCAAAGCTAGGTGAAAGACTCACCGTCAAAGCCCCTTTAGCGCTTCTGGCTTGAAGTTTACGTGTCGCTTCATTTATCGCCGTGAATATCTCTTTAATGTCCAGATAGTAGCTTTGACCTTCTTCAGTCAACAATAGTGATCGATTGCGACGACGAAATAACTTCAACCCAAGAAAATCCTCCAGACTTTTCATCTGGTGGCTAACTGCGGCCTGCGTCACAAATAACTCTTCAGCCGCCTTAGTAAAACTTAAATGACGCGCCGCAGCATCAAAAACCCGCAACGCATTAAGTGGTGGTAAACGTTTGGACATGTGAGCCCTTATGTAATGTTGGCGATACCGGTAACTCTTTATATTTAGTTATTAGTTTTTGTAATCCGAATCATTATAAATTGTCCCTTGAGGATACACCAGTAAATCCCTATAGTGGCGCCACTTCCTAAGCCGGAACGAAAAGTGAATCAGCTTAACGCTATGAAACTTTTGGCTTTGTGGTTGTGATGTTGTGTTTGCAAGTTGTCTGGGAAACCAGACCCTGTAGCTTAAGCTACTGTTTTTTTCACTTCCTGTACATTTACCCTGTCTGTCCATAGTGATTTTTTAATGCACCGCAGTTGCGGTGCTTTTTTTTGGCATAAAGAGTAAAACATGGCAATATTATTCCATGTAATAACCTATCCATTTTCAGCCAAAACAATCGGATACATAACCATAAAACAAAATTAATACACTCATGAAAAAGTTCGAACCAGAACAGTTCCGCCAGCAATTTCCAGCGCTACAACAATTTCCAGCACAACAACAGACGATATTTCTGGATAGCGCAGCCACTGCACTCAAACCACAAGCGATGATAAAGGCAACCCAAGACTATTATCAAAACAGTAGCGCTACCGTACATCGCAGCCAGCACCAAGCAGCGCTGGAAATCACATCCCGCTATGAACATGCCCGGCAACAAGTTGCTGAACTCATCAACGCTCCGAAAGCTGAAAATATTATCTGGACAAAAGGAACAACAGAATCCCTCAATCTAGTTGTTCAAAGTTATTTCCGCACTCATCTCTGGCCCGGTGATGAAATTATCGTCAGTGAGCAGGAACACCATTCCAATCTGATCCCTTGGTTAATGTTGGCAGAACAAATCGGCGCCAAGGTTATTAAATGGCCTCTAGGCAATGGCAAGTTGCCTGACATCAACATCCTGCCTGAATTGCTAAACAAACACAGTCGATTGATAGCCATCAGCCAAATGTCCAATGTAACTGGCGGAACAGTTGATCTCTCTGCAATAACGGCAATAGCACACCAACACGGTTGTCTGATCGTTGTGGACGGCGCCCAAGGCGTTGTTCACAATCCCATTGATGTTCAACAATCAGATATCGATTTCTACGCATTCTCTGCTCATAAACTCTATAGTTCGAACGGTGTTGGCGTACTTTACGGCAAAAGCGAGTTACTTAATGCTATGTCTCCCTGGCAAGGCGGCGGGAAAATGCTCTCCCACACTTCATTCAACGGTTTTACACCAGAAGCGGTACCTTTCCGGTTTGAAGCAGGCACACCAAATGTTGCCGGTATTATTGGCTTTTCTGCCACGCTGGAATGGTTGCAAGATATTGATATTGCCAAAGCCGAGGCTCATGCAGTCGCACTTGCTGACTATACCGAAGCACAACTCTCCGCTTTACCCGGATTTATCAGCTATCGCATTGCCGGTTCCAGCTTATTGGCTTTTAATTTTACCGACATTCATCACAGTGATTTGGCCGCCATTCTGGCAGAACAAAATATTGCGTTACGTTCCGGTCAACACTGCGCTCAACCCCTGATCGAAGCTTTAGGCATCAGCGGCTGTTTGCGCGCCTCTTTTATGCCTTACAACAATCAGCAGGATGCCGATGCTTTAATTCAAGCAGTAAAATTTGGCCTTTCTCTATTACAGGATGAATGAATTACAGGATGAATGAATTACAGGATGAATGACATTATGACTCAAGCCGCTGAAAACCGGATTGCACCACACCCATTTGGCCGGGAAATCAGCCAACAACAGCTCATTGCAACCTTTGACCAATGCCGCCAATGGGAAGATCGTTATCGCCAGTTAATCTTACTGGCGAAGAAACTGCCCGTATTGTCAGAAAGCTTGAAACAGCAAGATACTGAAATGTCCGGCTGTGAAAACCGGGTTTGGTTAGGGCATCAATTACTGCCAGATGGTCATTTGCATTTTTATGGCGACAGCGAAGGTCGCATTGTAAAAGGTCTACTGGCCGTGATCTTGACTGCCGTAGAAGGCAAAACACCGGAACAAATTTTAGCAACTAACCTGTTGGCGCTGTTCCACCAACTTGGGCTGGAACAGCAGATAAGCGGCTCACGGCTGAACGGCGTCAAGTCGCTGATTAATACCGTGCAAAATACCGCAAAATCTTATATCAAAGATCGCCTTGACGTTGCGCCTTAGCAACCATCTTTTTCAGGGCATGGGAAACCGCTACAAATCCAAATGTCGCCGTGACCATCGTTGCGGCGCCAAAACCAGAAGCGCAATCCATACGCTTAGTTCCCTCGGCGGTACTTTTCGCGGCACAAACAGAACCATCACTCTGCGGATAAACTAATTGCTCGGTTGAGAACACACAATCAATACCCAACTTACCTTTTCCATTCTTCACAACACGATAATCAGATTTCAGCCTTTCTCGCAGTTTAGCCGCTAAAGGATCGTGAACCGTTTTCGCCAAATCAACAACCTGAATCTGAGTCGGGTCAAGTTGTCCACCTGCGCCGCCGGTTGTGACCAGTGGAATTTTATGGCGACGGCAATAAGCCAACAGCGCCGCTTTTGGCCTGACACTATCGATAGCATCAATCACATAACTGAATCCAGCCGCCATCATCTCTTCAACATTATCGGGTGTGAGGAAATCATCAACACAAGTCACTTTGCACTCTGGATTAATTGCCAGAATACGTTCGGCAATCACTTCTGTCTTTGGTTGCCCAATATGCTGTTTTAAAGCATGTAATTGGCGATTAGTATTGGTAATACATACATCATCCATATCAATCAAAGTGATCGCGCCGATTCCTGTACGAGCCAAAGCCTCAGCCGCCCAAGAACCTACTCCACCAATACCTACAACACAAACATGAGAATGGCAAAACAAAGAGAGCGCTTTTTGTCCATATAAACGGGCAGTTCCCGCAAAGCGCTGCATATATGCATCAGAAAGAGAAGTTTGCATTACTGAATATCAATCCTGAAAACCTGTTATAAAATGTATGAAGAGTTATCACTGACTTACCATCAACATGGTAGGCTGCGCTTTTTTTAACACCCAAACCCGACCGTAATGGTTATAGAAACCTGCCGCTATACCCGCCGCCCCACCAATACCATGATAGATATCGAAATGATGGCCCTTTATTGCCCCACCGACATCCAACGCAACCATCAGGCGCATCTGGTACTGACCGGTAAATTTACCCTCCTTATCCAGCAGAGGTATCTCTGCCAACAGGGTTGTTCCTGGTGGAACAAGCATTTTATCAGCCGCTACAGAGGCTTTTGCAATTAAAGGAACGCCACTGGCGCCCCGTACCGGCGCATAGTTTTCAGGTTTAAAGAAAACAAATGATGGATTCTGCTCCAACAGCTCACGGACTTCTGCCTCACTGTGAGATTCTGTCCATTTACGAATCGCCAGTATAGAAATATCTTCCTGCGCAATTTCCCCGCGCTCAATCAGTAACTTGCCAATGCTCCGGTAAATATGCCCGTTTTTACCGGCATAACCCAAAAAAGTCAGTGGCTCACCATCACCAAAATCGACATAACCACTACCCTGTACCCCCATAATATAATTATCAATCAGTGAACGACTATAACCAATAATCAAATTGGGGCTAAGAGCGCCATTGTATATTTCAGTTCGGCTTGGTAAGCGATATTTACTCTTAGGCGGCATCCGGTACAGAGGATACTTAAACTCCCCCTGTTTAACACGGCGAGCTTGCAACACTGGCGTATAGTAGCCGGTAAATTGGACGTTACCGTAATTATCCACCCCTTCCATCTGATAAGCGCGTAAATTAAACAGATTCAACTTACTGGTTTCACCACCCGCTAACATCCAATTTTGAACGGCGTTAAAAGTTAAGCTATTACGATTATACAGACGAGGAGCAACCTGATTAATCAGGGCAATCTGCTCTGAAAAATCCTTTGCATTAACTGGCTTACCCTGCGCATTGGGTTGATTCACCAGCCGTAAATCCTGAGCGATATGACCATCTCTATATTGTTGGCCCTGTGCTGTTGGGCGAGAATGACATCCAACCAACAGTGAAATCACGGTTCCACACAGCAGATACTTACCCCAGTATTTCATTGTTGTTTTCTCTCTCTTACCAACATAGCCTGCGGCGAACAAAATACCAAACCAACAAAAATAATGAAACCTACCATAAAAAAATAACTTAACAAAACAACGACACAAACGAATAAAAAAACATCAACATGCAGAGTAACCCATCAAAAAAGTAACGAAACAAACAATTTTTAACAAAAAAACTTGCAACAGCTCTTATCCTGAGTATAGTGCCCGCATCGGACGCGGGGTGGAGCAGCTTGGTAGCTCGTCGGGCTCATAACCCGAAGGTCGTCGGTTCAAATCCGGCCCCCGCAACCAACACGATAAAATAGTTCAATATTTGCGAATGGAACCAATTCCGGCAGGCGTTAGTGATGCAGGAAAGCACGAGGTAGGTTCTAAACGGACGCGGGATGGAGCAGCTTGGTAGCTCGTCGGGCTCATAACCCGAAGGTCGTCGGTTCAAATCCGGCTCCCGCAACCAATTTTCGCTACTCAAAATATTAAAACGGACGCGGGGTGGAGCAGCTTGGTAGCTCGTCGGGCTCATAACCCGAAGGTCGTCGGTTCAAATCCGGCCCCCGCAACCAATTCTCTATGCGTTTCAGCGTAAAAATTCCAGAAGTGACTTCTAAATAATTTTTAGATAATTTTGTCGCCGTCGTATCTGTACTCAGTTTAATGATAATAGAGAGAGCAGATACGTGGCCTCAGAACTCAAATCGCCAAATTCCCCCCATTCTTGAAATAAGCTTTGATACCCGCAAAAATCGACTCTGCGATCTGCTGCTGGAAGCGCGCAGTTTTCAGTTTTCGCTCCTCCTCCAGATTACTAATAAACGCAGTCTCTACCAAAATCGAAGGAATATCCGGTGCTTTCAGTACCGCAAATCCAGCCTGATCTACCTGATTTTTATGAAGTTTATTCACTTTTCCCATGCGTTTGAGCACTTCATTGCCAAATTTAAGGCTGTCATTGATTGTCGCAGTTTGTAACAAATCAAACATCGTGTGATCCAGATACTTATCACCGCTTTTACTTACCCCGCCAATCTGATCAGCTTCATTCTGCGTCTGGGCTAGAAAACGTGCGGTATTACTGGTTGCACCTTTAGTCGAGAGTGCAAAAACCGAAGAACCACGGGCAACTCGGTTAGTAACGGCATCAGCATGAATAGAAACGAATAGATCAGCCCGCATCTTACGCGCTTTTGCCACCCGGACTTTTAGCGGGATAAACACATCTTCATTACGGGTCATATAAACTTTCATCCCCGGTTCACGCTGAATCAGCGTTTTCAATCGACGAGCAATTTGCAGAACAATATCTTTTTCGCGGGTCTTGTATTTGCCAATAGCACCAGGATCTTCCCCGCCATGCCCTGGATCAAGCATGATAACGATTGGCCTGTCTTTACCTGCCTTGCCTGACTTTGGTCTTTCCACTGGCAGATCTTCTGCCAAATGACCTTTATTGTACTCTTCGAGTAGAGCAAGTAATGGATCATCATCCGTATTCGTTCCTGTTACGGGATAAATATCCAACACCAGACGATGTTTAAATTTCGCCACTGGTTTCAACGTAAACATATGTGGACTGACCGATTGCTTAACTTCGAACACCAAGCGAACGGTTTTAGGATTAAACTGCCCCACCCTGACCAGTTTAAGGTAAGGGTCGCGGGATTGAATCTGCTCCCCCATCCCGCTTAGAGCATGATTGAGTTGTACACCGTCAAGATCAACCACAATTCTATTTGGATTTTTCAGCGCAAACTGGCGATATTTGAGTGGAATATTGGATTCAAGCGTTACACGGGTATAACTGGATGCCGGCCAAATACGTACTGCGATAATTTTTGCTGACGCTGCGTAACCCACCTGGCTAACACTAAGTAACCACATCGCTGCGGCTCCCTGCAACAAACGACGTCGTGACAGATTATGATCTGAATGACTCATCTACTTAATATTCCATTCATAAAATACAAACATTCAGGGTGACATTCACCAAATGAAACGATCAAATGAAAAACTTTAACCAATCAGCATTATGCTGTCATCAATAAACAGCATTTTATATTTTGCAAATTATTAACGTCTACAGGTACATGAAAATGTTTTTATCTGAATTGCCTCTTGCCATTTTTCCTCAAAAGGAATAAAAAAGCATAAATTACGAATAAAAATTCAATCGAGAGTCTGTTATGAAAGAACGCAGCACCGAATTAGTTGAAGGATTTCGTCATTCTGTTCCGTACATCAATGCACATCGTGGTAAAACCTTTGTTATTATGCTTGGTGGAGAGGCTATTGCTCATGAAAATTTCTCTAATATCATCAACGACATAGGATTACTGCATAGTTTAGGCATCCGCCTGGTGGTCGTCTATGGCGCCAGACCTCAAATTGAACAAAACCTTGCAGATCATCATTACAAACCGGTTTACCACAAACATACCCGTGTGACCGATAATAAAACATTAGAATTAGTCAAACAATCTGCTGGTTTGCTGCAACTGGATATCACCGCACGTCTTTCTATGAACCTGAATAATACACCGTTACAAGGCGCTAATATTAATGTCGTTAGCGGCAATTTTATAATTGCTCAACCGCTTGGTGTTGATGATGGTGTAGATTATTGCCACAGTGGAAAAATTCGCCGTATTGATGAGGACGCTATAAATCGTCAATTAGACAATGGCGCAATCGTACTAGTTGGCCCTGTTGCAGTTTCTGTCACTGGAGAGAGTTTTAATTTAGCATTTGAAGATGTTGCTACGCAGTTAGCTATCAAACTACAGGCTGAAAAACTAATTGGTTTCTGCTCTACTCAAGGTGTACAAGACAAAGACGGAAAAATCCTATCGGAAGTTTTTCTTAACCAAGCACCAGAACTGATTAAAGAGCTCGAAGTTAAAGGTGACTACTATTCAGGTACAATCCGTTTTTTACGGAGTGCGGTAAGAGCTTGCCGGAGTGGCGTTCGTCGCAGCCATTTATTGAGTTATCAGGCAGATGGTTCTCTACTGCAAGAATTATTCTCCCGTGATGGTATTGGCACCCAAATAGTCATGGAAAGCGCAGAACAAATACGCCGGGCTAATATCAATGATATTGGTGGTATTCTCGAACTTATTCGCCCGCTGGAACAACAAGGTATTCTGGTTCGCCGTTCAAGAGAACAACTTGAGAGAGAAATTGATAAATTCATCATTATCGAACGCGACAACCTGACTATCGCCTGTGCTGCGCTCTACCCTTACCCTGAGGAGAAAATTGGCGAAATGGCTTGTTTAGCCGTTCACCCTAAATATCGCAGCTCTTTAAGAGGTGAAGTACTATTGAATCGCATTGCAGAACACTCCAAACAGTTCGGACTGGAAAAACTGTTTGTCCTGACTACCCGCAGCATTCATTGGTTCCAGGAACGGGGTTTTGAGCCAGCAGAACTCTCAATGCTACCGATTCAGAAACAAGAGTTATACAACTATCAGCGCCGTTCTAAGATTCTTATGCTGAATTTGGAACCACAGTAATAAACGTACTCATGCCGAAAAAGCCGACTTTTGCGAAAAGAGTATGCTGAATATATCAGCCGTTTTGACTGGAAACTGGGACTTTGGACTTGTGCATATTATATGATTACCGCAGACGGCGCTCCGATTAAGAGACTAAAAATAGACATCAAGAAGCAAGAAAATCCAACGAAATAACAGCTCTTCGAGCTATTTGTTCTCCATCTCCCCCTAATGCTAAAAGCGCGTTTACTCACAATGAGCATTCAGGAGGGAGAATTCCGCAGGTTTTGTTAAACGACGCAATTCACCTATTTATGGAAGACCCGCGATAACCATCGCGGGTCTTGTTACCGAGTTAGTGCCAGTTAGCTGCCAGCACAGGTTGCAGCCGCTGTTGCTCGACATCGCCGAGCATTGTGGTCGCAGGCGCTGGTGGCGCGAAGGCAGCCATAGCCTGGACAAGATTTTCGACATTACTGTCCATCAATCGATGACCGTCACCCGCCATGATGCTACCTGGTCGTTCGGCGGGACTGGCATACCAATTATGCAGTGTTACCTCCTGCTTGCTGCCAATGACCGAAATTTGCAGATCCTGCCCTTCATGCTGGAACCACAGACGCTCAGGGCTGATATCCTTTCCAAACACCAACCGCCCCCTATTACCGCTAAATTCCAAATCGTTGTCCCCATGCCCGACTTCTACCGTCGACATATCACCACTGTCCACAATATGGTTATTACCCTCCCCGACTTTCACTTTCGACATAAAACCGCTGGTCACGATATGGTTATCACCATTCCCTACTTCTACTGTCGACAACTCACCGCTGGTCACAATATCGTTATTACCATCCCCTACTTCTACCGTCGACATATCACCGCTGGTCACAATATTGTTATTACCATCCCCTACTTTCACCCTCGCTGAAATTCTTGGGATGGTAATGCGATTATTACCATGCCCGACTGTTAGTCTGTCGACCTTGCCGGCAATGACATTGTTACCATTACCTAGAGTGATATCGGCAAAACGGCCCATCACATTCACCTTATTGTCACCGTTGCCGGCAACCACTTTGCCATTTCCAGCATCCACATTGTGGGTAATGATGTTGTTGCCATGTCCGACTGTTAGTCTGTCGATATTGCCAACAATGACGTTTTTACCGTTACCTAGCGTGACATCGGCAAAGCGGCCCACCACATTCACCTTATTATCACCGTTGCCGGCAACTATTTTGCTATCCATAGCTTCCACATTGTGGGTAATGCTATTATTACCATGCCCGACTGTTAGGTTGCCGACATTGCCGACAATGACATTGTTACCATCACCTAGAGTGATATCGGCAAAGCTGCCCATCACATTCACCTTATTGTCACCGTTGCCGGCAACTATTTCGCTATCCCTAGCTTCCACATTGATAGTCTTACTCTCGTCCCCCAACGTAACCTTAGCAAAGGGAATTTCGACCGTAATGGAATTAGGGTCAGTAGTCACCGGTGTAGGTTCCGCTGCTGGCTCAATTTTCGGAACGTTAAGCGTTGTGCGCGGCTCAACAGGAGGAGTGCTAGTCGGCTTCCGGTCAATCAGTGACATCCGATCAACATTCTGGTCAAAATGCGACCTCAGGTCGACAAAGCCAGTGCCAATTCTAATCGGCTCCAGCTTAACAGGGGTAACTTTAATCATATCCCGGTTAATAGGTGACATCCGGTCAACATTCTGGTCAAAATGCGACCTCAGGTCGACAAAGCCAGTGCTAATTCTAGTCGGCGTCAGCTTAACAGGGGTAACTTTAATCATATCCCGGTCAATATCAATAGGAGAAATTTTAGTCAGACTCCAGTCAATAAGGGGAATACTAACCGGCTCCCTTGGGGGAATACTAATCGGCTTCCGGTCGATAGGGGAAAGTGGTAAAGGCTTGTCAACACCAAGAGGGCCGACAATTGGTGTCAATGAGCTCGGTACAGTCACCGTCGGTTTATCGGGAGATTGCGTCACCACTGGCCCGACCGTTGGCACCAAATCCGGCGAAGGCTCCGCAAAGAGGAAGTCGGCCGCATCGACCTGCGAAATATCCAAGGTATCGAGATACAGCAACTTCACGTTTGAATCAGTACCGCTGGCCCCATTAAAGACAACTTCAACGCCATGAATTTGTGACAGGCCGTTGATCGTGCCACGATTACTCTTAGCAATGGTTAGTTGGCTGAAATCAGTGATTCCGGTTTGACGCAAATCAATTTTATCAATGCCGTGACGGAATCCACGTAATGCATTCTTATAGTCCTTGACGCCCGGTTGGGCTGCCACCACAAAAACATCTGACGCCGCACTGTCATGACTATAGATCGTTCCATTCAAGCTAAATTTCATCTGCCCCTGAGCGTCGCTAGTGAGCATGACGCCCTTGCCGCCGCCCTTAAGGATCACGGTTCCCAAGCCTTCTTGTGGCTGGAGCGTTGAGGCGTCGCTACTCGTGTAAGCTACTGGGGCAATAAAGGTGTTCTGGAACTTGAAGTTCGCCGCACCGATCCCGGCGAGTGTCTGATTTTTCAGGACAATACTCTGCCCCTTATCCAGATCGACCTTAACATCCGCCCCCTGTTGCGTCAGCAACAGATCGGCAAATGTTTTGCCACCAAATCCGACCAGATCGATGATTTCGCCACGAGCGGCCTCGAAGTTGCTGATGATATCGCTGCCTGCCTCACGGCGGTGAACCACAAAGAAGTCCTTACCCGCACCGCCTGCCAGTGTGTTGTTTCCACGCCCGCCATCAAGCAATGCATCCGCATTACCTGCCACCAGCGTATCGTTGCCATCGCCGGTGACGATGTTCTGAATACCCGACGGATTCTTTATCGTCAACGCTGTGCCGCCAATATTGGCAACGCCAGTCAGCAAGTTGACTGAGGTATCCCGCGAAACAGCCGCCGCATTGAGGGTATTACGCCCTCCCGCCACGCCATTGACCGCGTCATCCAACACCGCGCGGTTGGCCTGCCCGACCACCGATTGGATATATTCGTCGGTGTAAAAGTAAGTGTCATCCGGGGTGCTCTTGCTGCCGTACAAACGTAGCGACCAGGCATTTAATGTGACCGGCAGGCCGGAATTCGCATCGGTCACTTGGAGGGTCCAATTGCCAGCCGAGCGCTCGCCAAAATCATGAGTCGACATAAAGCTGTACTTGAACGTTCCCGACTGGCTACTACCCAGATCGCTCGCACTCGCGCCCGGCATGCCGTCTGGAACCTTACCCTGACGATTGAGCAATATGCTCTGAGTGCCATCTGGAGAGATCAGTTTGAGCGTCAGATCGCCAAGACGGCCTACCTGAGCGTCAAAATCGATCTCGACATGCTCAACATTCAGACCGGCATTCATGGCGATGGATGACGTCAGCGTCTCACCCGCAGCCAAAGTTTTCCCCACAGGACCGCTGGATGCGCTATAGACGTACTCGTTAGCAGCAGTGCTTTGAGTCATCCAAGACTCAGCCAAACGAACAGCGGCTCGCGCATCGACTTGACCGAAACCATAATCGTTGCTGGTATGCATGCCGCCGCCATTCCAGCTATGGCTGTTATTATCGTTCCATTTGGTAGATGGGTCATTGATCTTGCGAGCGGATAGAGCAAGGATCTGCTGCACATCCCGATAACCTAAGTTCGGGTTGGCCTCAAGCATCAGCGCAACAACACCGGAGATTATCGGAGCGGCAAAGCTGGTGCCTTGCATGCTGGTGTAGTCATTGCCGAAAGTTGAGCCACGTTCGGTTTTCAGCATATGGCTGGTAGACACGACATTGCTGCCCGGCGCCGAAACCAGCAGGCTGGCTCCCGGATTGGAGAACGGTGAAGAACCAATCTGCAAAGTCGATAAATCGCCCTGTGCGTTGATCGCACCGACTTCCACCGAAAAACGGTTGTTATTGGTCAGCGACCCTTGGGCATTGCCGCCTTCTGCACGATTATTGCCGCCCGCCGCTACGATGACGGTACCCAATCCGCCACGACCATTAGCCGCCGCGTACTGCGCATTCATACTCAACGACGCGGCAGTATTTATAGAGCCGTCCTGAAAGCTGCTGAGCGCGAAATCGTTGGTAAATCCCCAGCTATTGTTGGCAACGTCAAAACTGACCATATGCCCCAGTCCCGCAAGATCGGCACCGTCATTAGCCAGATAATAGCCGCCCAACGTAGCATCATGGGCAACCCCGACGCCGCCTGTATTATTCTTCGCCGCGACCATTACACCCGCCACCATTGTCGCGTGGTTGGAGACCACGTCCGGCAAGGTGCCATTGGTTTGTTGAGTCTGCAACCAAGCTTTATCGACATTCGCTGCAAGGTCGGGGTGATTGATATCAAATATTTCAGGCGCGGTGGCAAACTTACCGCCCGGCTCGAACTGACCAATGCGTACCCCCTTGCCGGTGTAGTCCTTCCAGACTGGCAGAATATTGGCATCGCTCAGATACCACTGCTGAGCAGCCAATGGATCGAGAGGAACTTCCGGGGTCAGTAACGTGACAGGGGCACGCATCGGCGCTGTTTCCCCGCTGTTCAGGTCTACTACCGATGCCGAAGGATTACCGGCCGCATCGGTGACACCGTATTTGAAGCTGATCAGCCCAGTGTAAAGCGGGTCCGGCGTAAACAAGACATCGCCTTGGTTTGTGAGGCTGACCGTACCACCTATCGCATCACCAACATTGGCAATGCGCAAGGCTCCCTGACTGTTAAGGTGTTGATCGTTAGCCAACAGACTTTCTGCGGAAATCAGATGGGGCTGAGTACGATCAAAAATCTTGCCGTCCTTGTCGTGAGTAAGGACATCCTCGACAGGCATAGCATCAGGTATTTGTAAATCAACAGCCGAAATATCTGAAAAATTAAGTTTCTGGATATTTTTCAGCGTTACCGTGCCGTCACGTCCGGCGACCTTGTCGGCCACGATATATCCGCTGTCAGTACGGGTGATTCGATAGTCGCCGTGATTACCGTGCAGGCTGACGATGTTGATCCCACCATCCCCATCAATCGTAGCATTGCCGTGGCCCACTTCGATCACGTCGTCACCGAAGCCTCCGAAAATCTTATCATCACCGCCGCCAGCGTGAATGATGCTGCCGCCTTTGGAGGCGTAAATTGTGTCACCCTGAGGACCGGCATAAATAACTGACTTACCAGTGCCACCAATGATAGTATTGTGCCCACTGCCGCCGACCAGAACGTCGTTACCCATACCACCGACCAGCACCGAATCACCGGAACCGCCCTTGATAAAGACACCGTTGACACTACCGCTTATGATCGTATCGTTGCCGCTCCCGCCTTCGGCAATGGTTAAACTGGATTGACCCATGTTCAGCTCCACGCCTTGGTTACCGACAATAATCGCCGTATCGTGCCCGCCATTGCCGTGAATGTTTTTCGTATCGTCAGAAGCGCTGATAACAAAAACATCATCGCCAGCACCGCCGACATAGGTATTGCTCCCGGTCCCCCCGACCAGCCAACTGCCGGTTTTTGCCGCAATCAACGTATCATTGCCGCTGCCGCCATACAGATTGCTTACTCCCAGTTGCTCGGCATTTAGGGTTTCATCTGTTTCACTCTGGCTGGCGTAAGCCTTGGTTGTGATATCGTTGTGAGTGGAGGTCACTCGCGTGCCAGCTCCCTCAGTACTCAAGGTATTGCTGACGGGGTCACCGAGAAAATCGACGGCCAACACTTCCTGAGTTTTACCATTGATAGTAAACGCCCCACTGGCAACGACCTTATTCCCATCACGAACTTCTGTTTTGTTCGAAGCCCGGACGTTTATCTGGGTAATACCCAATTCCGCCAGTGTTTTGAGTTCGCCCGCATCGACTTTTGCATCGTGTGTACCATCAACCCAGACCCGCAACTGGCTCCAGATCGGATCACGTTCATCAATCACGCCATCCTTGTTGGCATCTTCACTGGCTAAAGCACCGAACCCATCCTTGAATTTTTTTTCGCCAGCGGCACCGTTTATTCCGGCCTTACCACCGTAGTACTCGGAGAACATCTGGCTGGCATTTTTTATCTGACCGCTACCATCATCGATCACCAATATCCCGGTATTGCGATCCGTCCAGCCGCTGCGCTTAAGCGTGCCACTGTTATCCATGTCGAACAACACGCCGTCACGGATATCAGTCATGTGCGCACCATTGCCACTCAGATCCAATAACAACGGGTCAACATAAGTGTTAAACGTTGTCATCGCCGACAAGCCGTTCAACGTTACAGCATTGCGCAGGCCGAAATCCAGTTTGCTAGTGTCTCCGGGTTGGTAGAAAGGCTTGTAGAACTCCGACAGATAGGTGTTAGGTCGGACATTGGGGTCAAGCTGCATTTCACCGGGACGAATACCACCGGTGGCAAGGCTTGCCATTTGGGTTGAAGTGAAATCTGTTTTATTGAGGATATCTCCAAGAGCAGATATTTTATGTGTTGCAGAATTTTGTATAAACCCGTTAGCAACATCCTGCTGAGCTTTACTTTCACCCTGAATATACCGCAGAGGTTTTGGCATAGGCACGATATCGATGTTAATAAATGGCTTCATCGGTAGGGTAATTTTCGTATCCTCTGGCCTAAGCCATAAACATGCTCGACCACTTTCATCGTCCAGATAATAAAAATCACTATAACGAATATAACGACTCAGGTTGTCACGAATAATTTTACTTCCATTATTTTGTAACATTTTACGCAAATGTATCGGATTATTATTAGGGAACAGTTCTCCCTCGAAACCTTTTTCGTTATAGCCAATGGCTTTTAATGACGCAAATACGAAATCCACGCAACTGTTTTTGGCCACATTGTAACGCTCAGCATCAAATCCAACTAACGATGGGTCTTTTGAAAAAACTTTTAACCTGTTGTACTGAAATTCAGTCAATTCTACGGTGGTTTCGTAAGAGGTCTTTTGGTAAGCGGCATCATCATGCTCAGTAATTCTCCCTTCACCAAACATTTGATCATACGCTGACTCGAAACCATAACTTTTTTCATTTCCGGTCCCGTCACTTAAAACATACCACATATGACCGCCGAATGAAGAATGTACATCTCCCGCTTTGTGATCGCCCTTATCGGCCTGATAAACATACTTAGCCCCCATAGGGGCAACTTTATAGGTTACGGTATATTTCTTTTCCATACTTATTATTTCCTTGTTTTTTTACAGATGTGGGTCAAATTTTCGGATTGTAATAGGTGAACTCGACAAAACTCTCAATTCCATTAAAAGCAGGGACATCCTCCAGGGTGGTAATTACCGCAGAGTAGCATCCGGCGGGTAAAGAAAATGTCTTAATTTCTCGCACAGTCGTATTTACCCTTCTCTCTTCGTAATCAAAGGTACGCCCCCAACCGCTTCCCACAGCGTTTATTTTCTCATCAAAAAAAACCTTACCGTTTTTAACCAGACGAAGCGAAACAGGGATTACAATCCCGTTCTTATCAATACTCCCAAACAATTTATCCCTCCTTTCCATTTCATCAAAACCATCCCCATTAGCAAACAGCAGGGCAAACTGATAATTTCCAACCTTGCTGATTTCAAAATCAATTTTGACTGATTGACCAGACTTCGATACGTCAATCGGTCTGTATATATCAATGTGCTTAGAGCAGGCCATTAATAATGTACAGCTCATAAAAACAATAATATTTCGCCAATTTTTAAACCTTTCGTGTACCTGTAATACT
This sequence comes from Photorhabdus aballayi, assembly GCF_026153155.1. NCBI lineage: Bacteria > Pseudomonadati > Pseudomonadota > Gammaproteobacteria > Enterobacterales > Morganellaceae > Photorhabdus > Photorhabdus aballayi. The sequence continues at coordinate 72,302 of NZ_JAPFCD010000010.1, forward strand.
TTCATTTCGTCACTCCAAATTTTAATATTTTCTTTGTTTATACCGATACCATTTTAAACCTTCTTAAATCTTCGGATTAAAATACGTGAGCTGTACAAAACTCTGAATGCCATTAAAAGCAGGCACATCCTCTAGGGTGGTAATTACCGCAGAGTAACGTCCGGGAGGTAACGAAAGTGTTTTAATTTCTCGCACAGCCGTAGTTATACTTCTCCCTTCGTAATCGAAGCTACGTCCCCAGCTACGTCCCCCTGCGTTTATTTTCTCGTCAAAAAAAACCTCTCCGTTTCTAACCAAATGAAGCGAAACGGGGGTTATAACTCCGTCCTTATCAATATAACCGAATAATTCAAGCCGCCTTTTCATTTCATCATCATCCCCTTTATCAAACAGCAGAGCAAACTGATAATCTCCAGCCTTTCGCTTACTGAGTTCAAAATTAATCTCGACGGATTGCCCCGAATGCGACACATCAATCGGCTTATATATAGTATCAATGTGCTTAGAGCATGCCATTAATAAGGTGCAGCTCATAAAAACAATAATATTTCGCCAATTTTTGAACCTTTCATGTACCTGTAATACTTTCATTTCGTCATTCCAAATTTTAATATTTTCTTTGTTTATATCGATGCCATTTTAAATCTTCTTAAATTTTCGGATTGTAATAGGTGAACTCGACAAAACTCTGAATGTCATTAAAAGCAGGCACATTCTCCAAGGTAGTAATTACCGCAGAGTAACGTCCGGGAGGTAACGAAAGTGTTTTGATTTCTCGCACAGCCGTATTTATACTTCTCTTTTCATAATCGAAGCTACGCCCCCAACTACGTCCCCCTGCGTTTATTTTCTCGTCTAAAAAAACCTCGCCGTTTCTGACCAGATGAAGTGAAACGGGGGTTATAACCCCGTCCTTATCAATACTCCCAAACAACTCAAGCCGCCTTAGCATTTCTTGATAATCATTCCCTTTATCAAACAACAGGGCAAACTGATAATCTCCAGCCTCGCTCTTACTAAGTTCAAAATTAATCTCGACGGATTGCCCCGAATGCGACACATCAATCGGTTTATATATAGTATCAATGAACTTAGAGCAGGCCATTAATAATGGTGCAACTCATGAAAATAATAATATTGCGCCAATTTTTAAATCTTTCATATACCTGTAATATTTTCATTTCATCACTCCAAATTTTAATATTTTCTTTGTTTATACCGATACCATTTTAAATCGCCTTAAATCTTCGGATTAAAATAGATGAGCTCTACAAAACTCTCAATGCCATTAAAAGCGGGGACATCCTCCAAGGTGGTAATGACAGCAGAATAACGCCCAGGGGGTAACGAAAGTGTTTTAATTTCTCGCACAGCCGTATTTATCCTTCTCTCTTCATAATAGAAGGCTTCCACACCATCAAACCTCACTACGTTTATTTCCTTGTCAAAAAAAACCTTACCATCTTTAACTAGACGGAACGAAATGGGGATTGCAACCCCATCATGATCAATATTCCCGAACAACTTAAATCTCCTGTCCATTTCATCATAATCATCCGTGGTAGCAAACAGCAGAGCAAACTGATAATCTCCAGCCTGTCTCTTGCTGAGTTCAAAATTAATCTCGACGGATTGACCAGAATGCGACACATCAATTGGTTTGCGTATAGTCTCAATGTGCTTAGAGCAGGCCATTAATAAGGTACAGCTTATAAAAAAAATAATATTTCGCCAATTTTTTAACCTTTCATGTATACGTAATACTTTCATTTCGTCACTCCAAATTTTGATATTTCCTTTGTTTATACTGATACCATTTTAAATCGCCTTAAATCTTCGGATTAAAATACGTGAGCTCTACAAAACTCTCAATGCCATTAAAAGCGGGGACATCCTCCAAGGTAGTAATTACCGCAGAGTAACGTCCGGAGGATAACGAAAGTGTTTTAATTTCTCTCACAGCCGCAGTTATATTTCTCTCTTTATAATAAAAGGATTGTGTTCCTTCGCTCCCCATCGTATTTATTTCCTTATCAAAAAAAACCTGGCCATCTTTAACCAGACGAAGAGAAACGGGGATGGCAACACCATCCTTATCAATATTTCCGAACAACTTATCTCGCCTTTGCATTTCAACAAAACCATCTCCATTAGCAAACAGCAAGGCAAACTGATAATTGCCAGCTTTGCGCTTGCTGAGTTCAAAATTAATCTCGACAGATTGCCCCGAATGCGACACATCAATCGGTTTATATATAGTATCAATGTACTTAGAGCATGCCATTAATAAGGTGCAGATTATAAAAATAATAATGTTTCGCCAGTTTTTTAACCTTTCGTGTACCTGTAATACTTTCATTTCATCACTCCAAATTTTAATATTTCCTTTGTTTATACCGATACCATTTTAAATCTTCTTAAATTTTCGGATTGTAATAAGTGAACTCGACAAAACTCTCAATTCCATTAAAAGCAGGGACATCCTCCAGGGTGGTAATTACCGCAGAGTAACGTCCGGGGGGTAACGAAAATGTTTTAATTTCTCGCACAACCGTATTTACCCTTATCTCTTCGTAATAGAAGGCGTGCCCCCAAGCATATCCCCCTGCGTTTATTTTCTTGTCAAAGAAAACCTGGCCGTTTCTAACCAGATGAAGCGAAACGGGAGTTGTCACCCCGTCATCATCAATACTCCCAAATAACTCATCTCGCCTGTTCATTTCATCATGACCATGCCCTCTAGCAAACAGCAGGGCAAACTGATAATCTCCTTTCTTGCTGATTTCAAAATCAATTTTGACTGACTGACCAGACTTCGACACGTCAATCAGTCTGTATATATTGATGGGCTCAGAACATGCCATTAATAAGGTGCAGCTCATAAAAACAATGATATTTCGCCAGTTTTTAAATCTTTCATATACCTGTAATATTTTCATTTCGTCACTCAAAATTTTAATATTTTCTTTGTTTATACTGATACCATTTTAAATCTTCGGATTAAAATATATGAGCTGTATAAAACTCTCAATGCCATTAATTGAATACACTATCCGTAATATGTACAAAGCTCTCAATACCATTAAAAGCTGGCACATCTTCCAGAGTGGTAATTACCATCGAGTAATGTCCGGGAGTGAACTGAAATATGTCAATAGTACGTACCGCCGTATCTATCTTTTTCTCTTTATAATGGACGGTATGCATCAGCGTTGCACCCACTGTGTTTATTTCCTCGTCAAAAAGAACTTTGCCGTCTTTAACCAGACGAAAAGCAATAGGTATGGCAACTCCATCAACATGAGCACGGAATAACTCAGATCGCCTTTCTTTTTCCTCCTGACTATCCCCAACCGCAAATAACAGAGAAACCCGATATTCTCTAATCTTACTGATTTCAAAATCAATCTTGACGGATTGCCCCGAATGCGATACATCAATCGGTTTATATACATCCATCGGCTTAGAGCATGCCATTAATAAGGTGCAGCTCATGAAAATAATCATGTTGCGCCAGTTTTTGAACCTTTCGTGTATACGTAATACTTTCATCAAGTCACTCCAAACAAAGTAAGACTGCGAAAAACCCTTTGACCATTAACAGTAACTTATCTCAAACTCGGAAAACGGTGAGTATAGCGAACCGGGCTCACAGAGCTGCCCCCACAAGCCGCCGTTCTCTTACCGTTCTCTCAGGCTTTCATCCAGATGCTGCTGCAATGGGCTTAAGAAGTAATCGATCACTCGACGTTGATCGGTTTTTATTTCTGCCGTGATCGACATGCCCGGAGATAGCGCGACTCGCTGACCATTGACCATCACGTGATCAGACTTCAAGCGAATACGGCTGCTATAGATAAGCCCACGTTTTTCATCCTCGATAGCGTCGTTCGATACGTTGAGCACTTCGCCGTCAACAGTGCCGTACTTGGTGAAAGTGAAGGTTTCCACTTTGACAGTGACCGGTTGGCCAACGTGGACGAAACCCACATCCTTGTTTTCCAGCATGGCTTCCACTTCTACCGGTTGGTCTGCGGGAACGATGACCATCAGCGGCTGAGCCGGTGTCACCACACCACCGACGGTATGGATAGCAAGTTGTTGAACTGTGCCAGCCACCGGAGCTTTGAGGCTGGTCAGGGTTTCATGGTAACGGGCCTTCGCCAGCTCCTGAACCAAGGTTGCTGCTTTTTTGTTTGCTTCCTGTTGCAGGTCAAGCATGGCGCGGCGATTTTGCGCAACAACGGCCTCACGCCGACGTCGCGCTTCGTCCCGAGCGGCGGTATGCTGCAAGACACTGGCCTGCTGTACGCTTAACTGGCGTTGCAGATCCAACCGCGTCTGCTCTTTTTCCAGATATGCATGCCGCGACACATACTGTTTCGCCAATAACCGCTGGTAATCCTCGGCCAATCGCGTAGCAATCGGTAACGTTTTTCGCAGGCTAGCCACCTGAGACTGCGCAGACTGAATTTCGGCGCTGCGTTGGTGGATTTCCGCATCCACCAACTCTAGGTTGCTGCGGTATTCCTGGTATTGTCCTTGAAGCCAGCGTTGGGCACTGAGCACCTGCTCAGGGTTGGCGTTGGCAATCGTCCCTACCAGCGACGCCGGCGGCTGTTGCTGATTGATCGCGTCGAGCATGGCGGCACTCCGCGCACTGTCGATATGAGCAGCCAGCAGCTCACTCTGGACCCGGCTGACGTCAGCGCTCGCCGCCGTCGGGTCGAGTTCGACCAACAATTCGCCGACTTTCACCGTTTGGCCGTCATTGACGTGGATCGCTCTGACTACCGCCGTTTCACTGGATTGAATCAACTTGGTCTTGCCATTGGGAACGACCTTTCCCGGAGCGATAGCCACTACCTCGATTTTGCCGATGTAGGCCCAGAGCAACGCCAATACAGCGAAACCCATAATGCTCCAGGTGAAAATTCTCGGTGCTGGGTGAACCGGTGTTTCCTGCAACTCCAAAGCCGTCGGTAAAAACTGTAATTCATGAGCAAGTCGCGGCGACACATCCATGCTTTTACGTTGACCCCAAGACTGACGCCACGCGTGACGATAACGCTGCAATAAAGAAAGGGTGGCGCTCATTCGAAATTATTTTCCTTGAATCGGAGTATATTTATCTTGGTCACATCTACCTCTGACTGTGTTATTAACCATTGATTACGTTATTAGCCGTTTTCATCGTACTTTCCGGGAAAATGGAAGCCTTTCAGCCCTGCTGCATTCGATACAGCCGTGAATAGTGGCCGTCCTGACACGCCAGTAACTCGGCGTGGGCTCCCTGTTCAACGATCTGCCCGCGATCCATTACGAGGATACGATGCGCGTCGCGTACAGCGGACAACCGATGAGCGATAATGATGACCGTGCGCCCCTTGCAAATGCTTTGCATGTTCTGCTGCACCACTCGTTCAGACTCGTAGTCCAGCGCACTGGTCGCCTCGTCGAAAATCAAAATGCGAGGGTTGCCGATCAAAGCTCGGGCAATGGCTACCCGTTGCCGTTGACCGCCCGAAAGTGACGCTCCGTGCTCACCCACAATGGTGTCGTAACCTTCAGGCAACTCAAGGATGAATTCATGGGCCCCAGCCATCCGGGCAGCATGCATGACCACTTCGAGCGGCGCCCCCGGATCGCTCAAGGCAATGTTTTCACGAATGCTGCGGTTGAATAGCATATTGTCCTGTAACACCACGCCAATCTGTCGGCGCAGCGAGGACACATCAGCCAATGCTAAGTCCATGCCATCGACCATGACCCGTCCACGTTCCGGAACATAGAGCCGCTGCAACAAGCGGGTCAGGGTGCTTTTGCCGGAACCGGAGCGGCCCACCACACCAATGATTTCTCCCGCGCCAATGACCAAGTTGATTCCGCGTAGCACCTCAGAACCATCAGCCCGATAACGAAAATGCACCTGTTCAAACTCTACCTGCCCCTTGAGCGGCGGTACTGTGCTACGTGTAGCCTGAGACAATTCAGTACGGGAATTAAGGATGTCTCCCAGACGCTGCACTGAAACCCCGGTCTGCTGGAAGCTGGTCCACAGTTGCGCCAGACGCATGATAGGGCCGCTGACACGACCGGCCAGCATATTGAATGCGATCAACTCCCCCACCGATAGCTGCCCCTCTATCACGAGACGCGCACCGAGCCAGAGTGTGGCGACCGTCACTAACTTGCCAATAAGCGAGACGCTTTCATTGGCGATAGTGGATAAGGTCTGTGTTTTGAAACCTGCGGCAACATAAGCCGCCAGTTGGTTGTCCCACTTGCGGATGGCCTGCGGTTCAACCGCCATTGACTTTAGGGTATCGATGCCATTTACCGTTTCGACAAGGAATGCCTGATTCTCGGCGTTGCGTGTGAAGCTATCCTGTAATCGCTTACGCAAGAGAGGTGTAACCACCCCCGAAACCAGTGCATAGAGCGGCAATGATAACACCACAACGAGGGTCAACCAGCCGCTGTAATAGAACATCACAAGGATGAACACCAGAGAAAAAAGCACGTCAAGCATCAGGGTAATGGCATTGCCGGTGAGGAAACTGCGGATGTTTTCCAGTTCGCGTACACGAGCCACAGAATCACCGACTCTCCTGGCCTGAAAATAAGCCAGCGGCAGATTAATCAAGTGCCGAAACAGATTCGATCCCAACTCCACATCAATACGGCTGGTCGTATGGGTAAACACGTAGCTACGCAGACCGCTCAGGGCCGACTCAAACAGCATGATACCCAGCAATCCCGTCGCGATAACATCCAGTGTGGTTAGGCCGTGGTGCACCAGTACTTTGTCCATGACCACCTGAAAGAACAAGGGAGTCACCAAGGCAAACAACTGCAAGGCAAAAGACCCTAGCAAAACTTCACCCAACAACTTGCGATATTTAACGATAGCCGGGATAAACCAAGTGAAGTCAAAGCGCGAAGTCTCGCCGGACAGACCGTTACTGGAACGCACAAGCACCAGTTGCCCTGTCCAACGCTGCTCAAGCCCCTCGAAGCTGATAACTTCGGGGCGAGCCGAACGTGGGTCTTGAATCAAAGCCTGTTCTTTATCCAGTTTGGCCAAAATAAAAAACTTCCCATCTCTATCAACGGCAATGGCTGGCAATGGAGTATGTTCAAGTCTGGCAAGTGTTGTGTGTACAGCCTTGGCTTTCAACCCTGAATGACGAGCAGCCAGCAACAGCTCCTTCAGGGTAAGACCTTGGTTAGAAGTAGAAAATTCGTGTGAAAGTTGTTCAGTCGATATAGCTATGTTGTGAAACCTGGCCAACATGGCCAAACAAATCAGGCCGGTATCCAGCTCCGGGGAAGAGTGGGGTGACTCAGTACTCATTTCATTATCTTGCATCAGACAACTTAATCCTTAAATCAAAAATCTGGATATTCATCTCACCCCTAGCAAGCTATCCAGACATATCCGCAATCCGTTTAGTAAACAAATCACAATTCATGTAATTAGGCGTTTATATCATCAAATAATAATAAATTTCATTTAATATATTCACAAACTGTGACATTAACCACACAATAATATTAAAATTTATTAAATTTATAATCTTTTTGTTTACATTGATAACAAAATACACACATTAACAATTTGATTCAGTAATTGTAACGACTCTTGAATCGGTGAAATTAAGATATCGATCAGTATATAGCCATCACAATGAAACTAATCGGTATTACCGACTGAACATTACGGCTAATAATCACTCAACTAAAAAAACCAAGAAAATACTTCAATTAGAAACTAGCCAAAATTTGGCATACAGGCAGGTTTAAGATGCATTTATTTCGAATAGAACAAGGCAATCTCTAGCTAACTACACAAGAATTTTTCAATCACCCAATCGAGAACTTTTTACAAAAACAAAAGGCATATTTACTGAAGTCAGTACGGCAAATCAGAAAATTCATTAAAGGTATTAATGGCCTTCTTGTCGGGCTTAAAAATTCCGATCCAAAAATTGTGCAAATAACGTTCAAAAAACGTCAGATAAGATATGACCACATCATTAATAGATAAATTTTTTTTCACAAGCCGTCTATCAGAGCAAGCGCTAATCCTCCTGTAAGCTAAGCCGCTCTGCTAACCCACTTCGCCTTTGAGTTGGTGTCTGGATTGCCTGACGCAATACCGCTTCATGTGTATAAAGAGTCAGTTTTTCTCTGGCGCGGGTTATCGCTGTATAAACCAATTCACGGCTGACAACCGGCACAAATTGCGTTGGCAATACCAAAGCTGTATGGTCAAATTCTGAGCCCTGTGATTTATGTACGGTCATCACATATGCAGTTTCATGTTGTGGCAAACGACTTGGCTGGATTCCTTTAATCTGTCCATCAGGCAGTTGAAAATAAGCACGTAGTTCATTGTTTTCATCCCTCAGCATAATACCGATATCACCATTAAATAGGCCCAATGTGCTGTCATTACGCGATATCATTATGGGCCGACCTGCATAACCACGGCTGAAAATCCCAACAGGACGCCGAATAAGCCCCTGACGATGTAACAGTTGTTCTATACGCTCGTTAAGCCCACTGACGCCAAACGGCCCTTCTCTAAGTGCACATAACAAACGATAGCGGTTAAATTCATCTAAAATCGCTTTGGCAGGTGCCTGCTTTGCCACCAGATGCAAGTAAGGGTGATAACCCGATACCGCTTCTGCCAGCAACCGCTGATAATCTTCATCGTCGGACAACGGGTAAAAACAGATATCCTTTAACGATTGCTGCAAAATAGAGAGAGCTTGTCGACTCTTTCCCTGATTAACGGCCGCAGCCAATTGACCAATCCCGGAATCCACATTAAAGCGATAACTTTTACGTAAAAGACACAAACGATCACGAACCTCTGGGATATTTTGCTGATCGCCCGCCGCTAACCGACATCCCGTTAATCTGCTTAGCTGTTGTGCCCTCGTTACGCTATATCCCAGTTCTGCAAAACGGCAAATATCACCCAACACTGCTCCTGCTTCCACTGATGCCAATTGATCTCGGTCACCAAGCAGAACAATTTTCGCTTTCGGCGGCAATGCATCAATCAACCTAGCCATCATGGGTAAATCCACCATTGAAGCTTCATCTACCACCAGCACATCCAAACTCAGTGGATTATCCCGATCATAGCGTAATCGCTGGCTATCAGGCTGCGCTCCTAGCAAACGATGAATCGTCTGTGCCTGATCAGGCAGGCATGCAAACTGTTTTTCCGTCAGCGGCAATTTTTTAACCGCACTATTAAGAGATTCGGTCAATCTGGCAGCCGCTTTTCCAGTCGGAGCTGCCAGTTGGATAACCCGCTTTTTGTCAGGATCAAGTTTAATTAAGGCCGCCAACAGCTTAGCAACAGTGGTAGTTTTCCCGGTTCCTGGTCCACCAGAGATAACCGAAATTCTGCTAGTCACCGCGACAGCCGCTGCCACCTTTTGCCAGTCCACTATTTCCTCAGGCAGCATGAATAATTCATCTAAAACAGCTCTCAGTTGCTGTTCCTGAATATTATCGATTGGTTGATTGCCGGCAAAGAAAGCGGCCACCTGACATTCACTTTGCCACATTCTCTGCAAATAAAGCCGGTCATGGGAAAGCACAATAGGCGTTGGTTGAAATCCATCACTAACCGCAGCACAATTTTCCAGTGCTATCAGCAAACTCTGCCCATCAGGTTTTCCCGCAACCTGCCACAACTGCTCCGCAAATTCACGATGTCGCCCATCAAAAAAGTATTCTGGCGTTATCCGATTAACTGGCAGACAAACATGCCCGGTACCTGTTTCAGCGCTCAACAACGCCATGATTAACAACAAAACAGGATCTTTATCCTCAATCAATGCATGAGCAAACTGTAAGTCCAATGAACGCAAAAGCCTGAGGTTTACTGCCTGTTGTAATAACGAAATCATCAATTTTTCTCTTTCTCAGACTGTTCATTGCCACTGAAAAGCAGATCCAAAGCATCAACAAATTCAGCCGATGGCCGACAATGGAAAATACCATTCCCCGGCTGTTGTTTATCTATCCCCCTTAGAAACAGATAAATCACGCCGCCGAAATGTTGTTGGTAATCATAATTAGCCAGCCGGTGACGTAAGTAACGATGCAATGCCAGTGTATAAAGCTGATATTGCAGGTCATAACGATGCTCAATCATGGCTATTTCCATTGCCTGGCGGGTATAGAACTGGCTCTCCTCTCCCAACCAGTTTGATTTGTAATCCAGCACGTAGAATCTGTCTTGCCAACAGAAAACCAAATCAATAAATCCTTTCAGCATCCCTTTCACCTGTTGAAATTCCAGTTGGGGGCAACGAGCAGAAATCGGGTCATAACAACGCATTAGTGTATCCAACGTCTGAGATCGCAAAAGCTGCTCAACCGGTAGATAAAATTGCATTTCATTCTGTTGATGATGCAGCGGAATTTTTGCCAGCTGCACTCCTTCCTCATTCAATGGAATAGTAAAAATATCGGCCATCCATTGCTGTAATGTCCCACTCCAGTGTTCATCAAATCCAGCTGATTGCAGTTGTTCTGCCAACCATTTCTCATCAGGTCGTTGGCTGAAACTAAGTTCTTCTAAAATAGCGTGTAAAAAAGTCCCCGCGGAGGCCCCCCTAGGGAATGTATGTGGTGTCATTTCAGGTTGTTCTGCTAACTGCTTTTCACCACTAGCATCAACATCAAGCTTTGGCGCAATAGACTGAACAATCACGTCAACAGATTCTTCTCCAGCAAAATAAGCGGAAGCATTGCCACGATGAACCACAGAGTTTCGTAAACCAGAATAACTGGTAATACGCCAGTCATCCTGGACTCTGCGTTTAAATTGCCTAGCCGACAGGGCTAAATCATTTTTACTGTGCGATTGCCAAGGATGACCATCAGTCTCATTAATTGATGATATAACAATGCCATCTCCACTTAATTCTTTAAGCGATGTTGCCAAAAAATCAGCATCCCCTTTCACTCCCTTTTGCAACAGGTAGCCCAGAGCACACAGATGCAGATCAGTATCCCCGATCTTTTTCTTATTGCCTTTTATCAGCGGAGCCACGCCGACACTGCAATGGTAAACAGAACGTGTCAATGCGACATAGAGTAAACGCAAATCCTCTGCCAATCGTTCTTGTTCCGCCAGCTCAATCGTTTCGTTGTCAGGAAAGATATCGAGGCAAGTATTAAAGCTTGTACGATCATGATATATCGCCCGTTTCTGCTCCCTGAAATTACAGATAAATGGCAACCATACCAGCGGATATTCCAGCCCCTTAGATTTATGGATAGTACAAATTTGTACCAAATGACGATCACTTTCCAGTCGCATCTGCTGATTTTCAGATTGTGGATCAGGATGAGAGATTTGCTGAGCCAACCAGCGAGTAACCGCATGTTCACTGTCAAGTTGTAAAGATATTTCCTGCAACAACTCACCAATATGCATCACATCCGTCAAACGTCGTTCACCGTCATAACTAGCAAGCAAATTCTCAGCAATATGATGGTTGGCGATTACCGCTCGTAACATAGGTAACACACCGCGGCGTTGCCACAGACGAAAATAGCCATCAAATTCATCAACTAGCTGATCCCATCTCTTTTCATCATGATTCAACTTGTCTATCTGCCAGGCAGTTAGACCAAATAAACCACTCGCCAACGCACTTCTCAGAACTCGCTCTTTCTCCGGTGATAACACCGCTTGTAGTAACCAGAGAAGATCCTTGGCTTCTGCGGTAGCAAATACACTCTCTCGGTTAGAAAGAAATACGGAAGGGATAGATAACAAATTAAGTGCATTACGGATCAGTATGGCTTCCTTTCTACTACGCACCAAAACCGTAATATCAGCCGCCGTCACAGGCCGAAAACCTTCACTTTTATGTAACAAAGCCCGCCCTTCACTACCTGCTTGCAACCAATCACGAATTTGCGCAGCACAGAGCCGTGACATCGTTTGCTCATAATCTCCGGTAGAAACACCCTCACCTGGTTGTAACCAGAAATTCAATGCGGCCTGTTCTTCACCATCATAGCTAAAAGAAAGTTCTCGGTTTTTCTCTGCCGCAGAAACTTTAATAAAAGGGATCTGTTCAAACAAAAATGGATTTTCTGAACGCATAAACAGTTTGTTTACTGCCTGTACCATTGAGTAAGCAGAGCGCCAGTTTGTTTCCAGAGTATAGTGAGCACTTACCTGAGAACGGGCGCGAATATAAGTGAAAATATCTGCGCCGCGAAATGCATAAATAGCCTGTTTGGGATCACCAATAAACAGCAATCCATTTTCAGGCTGACCGCCATAGATGGTATGAAAAATCCGGTATTGCTGTGGATCGGTATCCTGAAATTCGTCGATCAACGCAACTGGATAGCGCCGACGGATAGTCTCGGCAAGCAAATCACTGCCAGGGCCTTTCAGAGCATCATCAAGGCGGATAAGTAAATCATCAAACCCCATCTGACCTCGTGTTAATTTTTCCTGACCGATTGATTGGCGAATCTCAATAATAGCTCTGGAGATAATCAAATCACGTAAGGTAAGTGGTTGCTTATATAAATCATCTATCGCAACAAAAAGTGAATGTTCAGGTACTTCACCTTTTTTTGTCTTTTCTGCCAATACTGATTGCCGGAATTTCTCCAACGCTTTTGGCAACAGATAATCCTCTGTAGGTGCCTGAGCCCAATCCGTGACACTATTCAGCCAATTTGGTAAGTGCTTACTACTGTAACTTCTTTTATCGACACCAGAACCCGCAATTAAATCGTGCAATTCTCCAGCAACTTCATTCCATTGGTATTTAACATCGCTGATCAACTGGGTAATTTTTTCATGACGACTTAACAGCGTTTCATCACTGTTTGGCGCATTAACAATATATGGCATATCCCCTTGTAAATAAGGGTATAATTCAGCCAGCAGAGCTTCCGGCCCACTCCACTCCTGACTGATTACCTGTGCCATTGATAATGGCAATGGATAACAGTGTCGCCGCCAGAAATCGGAACACCCCTGCCGTTCTAATGGATGTTGATCCTGAATTAATGTCTGTTCAAACAAGATCCCAGATTCAAAAGCATTATGCGCCAACATTCTCTGACAAAAACCATGAATGGTATAAATCGCGGCTTCATCCATTTGCCGCTCTGCGGCCAGTAACCAGATAGCCGCCCGCTCTTTATCTGGGATTTCATCCAATAGCTGTTGATAGGCTGGTTCTGCACCTTCTACTTCGTTTCGAATACAAGCGAGACGAAGTTTATGAATATTTTCACGGATACGCCCACGTAACTCATTTGTTGCTGCCTCAGTAAAAGTCACTACCAGGATTTCTTCCACACTCAAAGGTCGTGAAAAAGCAGCATCTTTCCCCAATCCAAGCAGAAGACGCAAATATAAGATACCGATAGTGTAGGTTTTACCTGTCCCGGCCGATGCTTCGATCAGCCGCTGACCATTCAGCGGCAGAGTTAATACATTAAGCCTGTGAACAGATATCTCTGTGATCACTGCTCTCTTACCTCAACAGGTAACCGTTTCTGAAATTCAGTCACATTCTGATAGGTTTTCCAACCTTTCAATTTCGCATATCCATCCAAGTTTCCTGATTTACCAATCACTTGTGAAATCAATGACAGCCCTTGATGTTTGATTACCGCATTCCGATAGAACTTAATCAGTTGCTGCTGTGTAGTTTTCTTTAGGATCTCAAGCATTTTATCTCTGCTATCAAAATTAAAGTTATTGCGGCTGAAATCACCAGAGAAACGGGCAACTTCGGCATAGAAAGTTTGTGGCGGTTGCTGCTTTTCATTAATCAGCGCACTCTTATACTGTTCAAAATCAGCCTGAGACATCGCTTTCAATTTATTACCAGCGTTCTGATAGAAATCTCGATAACGCTGATTCAAATATTTAGGTTGTTTACTATTACTTTGTAGTAGGAAACCTAATCCCCACTGCTCCCCGACACTGGTATTGAAAGCAAACACCGCATACCCCAGTTGCTCCGTTGTCCTTAACTGTTCATAGAACCACGGCTGGAGCATATTGCTCAACAAACTGGAATAAACATAACCTTCTATACGGTTATAATCCGTCGGAATATAAACCTCGGCTAAAGCGCCATCTGTGCTGCTGCCGACACGCTGGAAATTAACCGGGTAATTTTTATCGATCACCACTTTATCCCCAATCCACCAGTCATTTCCTTGATTGGCCAGTTGGTTATGGGCAGATTCAGCAATCACTTTACTCTGCTGTTCGGTCAAGTTCCCAATTATCATCATTTGCAAAGCAGCATTTTTTATCATTTCATGACGATACGTAACAATATCCTGAACTGTGATAGTCTCCAGCGCTTTTAAACGTGTGGACTGTTCCGTGTAAGGCACCACAGAAAGGCGCTTCAACGGCTGCATAGCCATTTCATAAGCTTTAGCGTTATTGGAAACCTCTATCTGCTCACGATACCAAGACTTAGCCTGTGCCAGTTGATCCTCCGTTGGGGTGAACGCCATGTAATTACTGATTAAAGAGGTTAAAAGCGCTGGCAGATTTTGAGTGTAACCACTTACCTCCAATTGCAGTCCCTGTGACGAACTAGTAGAAATATTCATTCCAGCAACAGAGGCCTGATAACTAAGCTGGTCAAGGGAAAGCCCTGCCAAATAATCAAGCAAAGAGGAAGTGACCTGCTCACGGGCACTATCCAAACTTTTTGCATTACGTAAATCTAACGTAATGCTGGCCTTAGGCTCATCAGCAAAATATTGGCTCGGCATATAGAGCAGACGGACACTCTGCTGTTCAAGGATCATCTCTGGATGTTTTTGACTCTTATCTGCTTTTATCAGCTTCAAATCGTCAGGAATATAAGGATTTGGCACAGGCAAAGAAAAGTTCATTTGCGTTTCTAACTGCTGCCATTCCATCCGTTGCTGTGATGTGATTCGATCAACCTGATAAGGCGCCTGAACAAAATAAGCCTGTTTATTATGCGGCTCTTTTGGGCTGATATACCAGATTCTTGCATTTTCAGGCGTCAGCTCAGCAAGCCGGGCGGCAATTGCTTCTGAGTCATAGTTATCAGCCAAATAACCGGCATTAAGTACATTGGAAACAGGAACTCGCAACATAGCATCCGATAACCATTCGATATAATGCATATCACGAACAATGGAGCCATACCGGAAAGACAGATTCAAAACCTTCGCGATCTCATCAAAATAACTTTTCTGGACGCCTTTTTGTTTTAACAAATTAATATAAGCAAAAATAGCCGCAATAACCTGATCCCGTTGTGCAAGCCCTTTATCTGTCAACGTCACATAAATAAAAAAGATCCCCTTGTTACGATCAACCATAGGCTCCGCACCAGCACTGATACTTTCTGCTAGCCCTTGAGCTTGTAGCCAATCTGATAATGTATTCAAGCTACGGTTGCCTATCATATAACCGAGATATTCATCAGTTTTACTGCGGAAATCAGCACTGTTATTGTCAATGCTGAACTCCAGTTGCAATGCCTTTTGCGGTTGGGCTGGAACATAATGGATGATAATCCCTTTCTCTTTTTCCGTTACTGCCGGAACAGTAATCGGCGGCACACTCGCTTCTCTATCTGGTATCCGGCCAAAAGTATCAACAGCAATTTGAGTCAGCTTATCAATAGGCTGATTACCGTAAATGACACCTTTCATCAGATTAGCCGAATAATAGCGCTGATAGAAATCCACCAGTTCGGTCTGTAATTTACTCTCTGGTTTATCTTTTAGTGTTTCTAGATTACCGCCAGAAAACCGGGCATTGGGATGTTTAGGATTCAGAGTTTCTGCTCGTATTTGAGCAACCCGCATCCCATCACGAGAACGCGCCATTGTCAGCTCTGCATTAACCGCGTTTCGTTCCCGATCTGCATTCACTGGGTCAAGTAACGGTTCAGCCAGTGCGTCAGCCAGACGATCTGTAGCCTGAGCTAATGCCTCATTTTCTACTTCGAGGTAAAAAGCTGTGCGGTAAGAAGCCGTGCTGGCATTGTAGCTACCACCATGCTTTTGCAAAAATTCTGATAACTCACCTGACTGTGGATAACGTTCGGAGCCCATCAGAACCATATGTTCCAGATAGTGTGCAAGTCCAAGCTGACTGTCAGGGTTTTCCATACTACCAACCGGAATTGCTACCGCTGCCAGAGATTTGGTTGCCTTCTCATCAGATACCAGCAAGACCGTCATATTGTTTGCCAATCTGATTCCCTGATACTGACGATGATCGTTTTCGCTTTTATAAATTGTCTCTTGCAGTAGCTTCCACTGTGGTGTTTGCGCATAGCTTACTGTTCCCCAAAAGAGCAGGAACATTACAGTAGTCATGCGAACAAAATGTTTATGCATTATCCGATATTCTCCCTATGTTTCTGATTTCGCGCCATCGGTAACAAATAATTGAGCGCTTCCTGTTTAAGTTTTGCTAAAAATGATTCATCGATTTGCCTGAAAGCTCGCTGAATATAAGGATCATCCCCTTCGCCTATACGTCCCTGATCTCCAAGCCATGCCTTCAATAGCTGGCTTTCAGCTTTTGATTGAATTTCATCGCTATTATCAATCTCACCTGTTTCTTTATTCATACATGTTGAAAGCCACGCCCAACCACTTTTACAAAACAGTGGTAAAGGCGCTGATATTCCTCGTTGATAACCCTCAATCAATTGATTCAGATAATTTTTCGCTTGTTCTAAAGGTATAGACGCAAAACGCCATTCGCTGCCATCACGCCCATAACTACGGCTTTCACCCTTCCCCCCGGCAAGACAGTAAGCCAAATGCTCAACCCATAATTGCATGCCATCATTGGCTGTTAAGCTGGCTGGCCGCCAACGTAGCAAACCATCCGGTTGTACCTTATTAATTTGTCCTGTCAGCATCACCTGGCCTAAATCATGATGTAAATCAACAGATAAAGTTTCCATCTGTTGTTCACGAATCTTATCCGCCAGAGGCTGCATCTCTTTTTGCTGCTTCAACCAATAAACCTCACCAAAAGCGCCAAAAGGCAACCCGCCAGCAGCACGAAGCCGATTGAAAAGTGGTTCAGGCGATTGCTGTTCAATTAGCGCACTCAACAATAGCTGATTAAACTGATAACACTGGAGATTATCTAAAACGAAAGGCTCTTCCTCTGGTAATTCCGTTTCTTCAATAACGAAATTTACTTTCAAACAACGTTGGAAAAAAAACCGAACGGGATGACGGTAAAAACTGTTCAAATTATCAAGTGTAATTTCTTGAATTCGCGCCGTTTCAATAGATTGGCAAAATTCAGCGTATGCCGCACCTTGCTCAGTTGCCGCCGGTAACCACTCCCCGGCATAGCTTTGCTGATAACTGCCCGGTATAAAATTTTCTGGTGCAAATGGAACGCGGGAATGAAGATACAACAAATGTTCTCTGACATAAGTAGCACTTTGATCAACATTCAGTTTTTCATTTCCCGGCAAACAAAAACTTTGGCAGACATAATCCAATAATTCATTTACTAATACGGAAGGATTACATTCCGTATCATCACGAATGGACTTGCCAATATAGCTGATATAGAGGAACTGTTCGGCAGATATCAAGGCTTCAAGGAATAGATAACGGTCATCATCCCGTCGTTTTCTGTCCCCCCTCTGACCTTTTTCCGCCATGAGATCAAATCCAAGCGGTGGAATTGAGCGGGGGTAGATACCATCATTCATTCCCAATAAACAAACAACCTTAAAGGGAATAGAACGCATCGGCATTAGGGTGCAAAAATTAACAGATCCGGCAAGAAAACGCTGGCTGATTTTTTCATTATCAAACTGAAGCGCCAATTCATCTCGTAATAGAACCAATGGCACACTTTCCTGATAACGGGCATTTAAGCCATTGACTATGACTTTCTGCCATTGCTGTTCTATCATCGCGAGTACTAATTCAGTTTCACTATCTGATGCAAAAAATGTCTCCAGCAACTGCTGGCAGACAGGTAACCAACCCGTTAATGTTCGGCTCTCGCTAAGAATCTTGCGCCAATAACTCAATTGCATTAAAAGCTCAGCTAATTGGCCGGCAAGCTCTGCGGCTAAACCACTAGATTCATCATAGGGCAATACCTCTTTCCAAGGGCCTGACCGACTATCCATTGCGTAACCCAATAACATTCGAGTGAGCCCAAAACGCCATGTATGCTGACCTGTTACCGGCAAAGACAGTTCTTCCACATTATCGTCATCCAGCCCCCAACGAACACCTGACTCTTCAACCCAACGCCTTAATAAACGCAAACCATCTTCATGAATGTCAAATTTATTCGCCAACGCTGGCACTTCCAACAATGCTAAAACCTGTTCCGTCGTAAAACGGCTTTGAGGTAAATCCAACAGTGTAATAAATACCTGTAAAACTGAATGCGCTTGACGAGCCTTACGATCAGAAATGGCAAATGGAATATAACGTTCAGCAGAGACATTACCAAATACGGCCTGAACATAGGGAGTATAACTGTCAATATCCGCAACCATCACAATAATATCTCTTGGCGTCAGCGATGGATTATCTTCCAATAATCGCAATAGCTGGTCCTGTAAAACTTCCACTTCACGTTGAGGGCTATGGCAAACATGGAAAGATAAAGAACGATCCAACGGATCAAGTACTCTTTTTTGCAGGCTATTTTCAAATGTTTCTTTTGTTGAACCAATTTGGGCATGATCTTCCAGATAGAGAATATCCCTTTGCAATTGATGTAATAGATTATCCTGTTCTAATTCAACAAAGGCGTGAACATCCGAACTCTGCTCAAGCTGCGACAATAAATAGAGGTTATCACGGCCCAACCGTCCCCACGATGCCAACAAGGGATTACTTACATCTTGTTCACCGTCATCGTTAAACAGTGATTGAGCATTACCAGGGTCTTTAAAATATTCCAGCTCCTGTTCGCTCTTATAATGGCGTGGTTTACGGCTGCTCAGTTTTGCCAGAAAAGCATAATTCTGAATATCTCCCCAATAATATTTACATGGATTGGTAAACATCAGATGAATATCAATATGCCGGGCCAGTGCCTGTAAAGCTTGTAAATAGACCGGGGGTAAGGCAGAAATACCACAGATAAATACCCGTTTCGGTAAACAAACTGAAAACTCAGTTCTATTTTTTTCTAGCTCAAGGCTATTTTCTAGCTCAGGGCTGCTTTCTAGTTCAGAACTATTTTCCAGTATCGAAATAAAACGCTGATATAAATTAGCGCGATGCCATTGAGGTTGTTGTAACTGGTGAGTATATTTCGTCAGTTCCAGCCATAATCTTTTCTGCCACAATTGATTATCGCTCAAGCCATCAATAAGCTGACCTTGCTGCCAACTTTCCAACCATTGCGGGCGATAAACTAGATATTGGTCAAACAGATCAGCAACCCGTCCAGCCAATTGATGAATCTTCCGTTTATCAAAATCTTGATCAAGGTAGTGCCTGAGCGCGATAAACTCCGCTTCTGGCAGTAATTGAGGCAATAACGCCATCAATTTCCATGTCATAGCATCTTTACTAAAAGCACTTTCCTTAGGAATATCAGGCAATACTTTGGTAAACATATCCCAAATAAACGTAGCGGGAAGCGGAAATGAAATATTGGCTGATATGCCTATTCTTTCAGCCAGTTGGATTTGCAGCCACTGTGACATACCTGGGCTTTGTACCAAAATGACTTCCTGAGCAAATGGATCAGTCAGTGGGTTATCCCCGATCAATATTGCTATCAATTCCTTAAGAAGATCTAATTGATTAGAATGATAAACCTTGAACATTAGAACTCCCATTTGAACAAATCCATCGGCTTGCTTTACTTTGCTGATTATAAGATGTTGTTACCATAACTGTAAGCTGATAGCAGCCAGACAACGGATATGTTGTCTGAAATTCAGCGTGCCATCCCGGTGGTAATATTATTTCTGGCAAAGGGTTTTGACCTGCAATTAATTCATATTGTTCCAGATACCCATAAGATAATTTATCCGCCTTTGATTGCTGCCAATGTTGCTGAAACCCAAATAATAGCGCCTGATGATAACGCATTAATCCCAATAGAGAGACCGAAAAAACCATAACAGCAATCATTACTTCGGGCAAACTCATACCTGCTTGATGCTCATAAAAAAGATCCGACTTCATGAACAAAATCCCACATCTACCTCAGGGCAAAAGTCCAGCCAACCACTTTCTACCGGGATAAGAGAATCTCTTCCACCAGCAGAAAATAATTTCATCCATTGATATAATCCGACAGATTGACCAGATGCCACATCAGCCATACCTTTCAGTAGAAAAAAATGACTCGAATGCCTTTTTAAGCAACTGGTCAAATGAAATTCCTGCTGTTGCTGGCAATACCACTCCTCTGTTTTATTACTATCAAGTGGCCATGACTGAGCAATTCCCCACGCCAGTGAAGATTCTGCTTGCTGAAAAGCCTTTAAATATCTGCGTTCATCGACCATCATGATTAAAGCGTTATCCAGATGATGATGCAAAGCCTTTAACATCATTAGGCTCACTGCCAGCAATATCAGTACTGAAATTAGCAATACATTACCTTGCTGATATTGAAAGCAGCCATGCGAAGAATGCTCAGCCACGGTACTTATCCCCTGATATTGCGCAAACGTATTACTGACTGATATTGGTAGTTTATCGATGGATGTTTAAACCAATGTGCAATAAGCGCCAATTTGATAAAAACCAGGCCATCTTTTGCGGGTAACCTTTCTGCTTGAAAGGAATCTACCCCTATTTCATTTGGATCAAACAGCCTTTCCCAGCCATTTTCCTGACAATTACCCGCCCCCCTTTTCCACTCGACTGATTTATTGTTAAGGCGATAGCCGAAGAATTCCGATTCACTGTGTTCTGGCGGCTCCCATTGGCTATTGATGTTAAGATCGTATGCAATAATCAGACATGAATCCTCACTCTCATCACTTTTATTATCGATGAATATTGGCTTTCCATCACAATAATGCTGACAATATCCAGCACGGCGAATATCTTTTTCTATAATATGCAATGTTTGTTTAACGAAATAGCCTAAACGATATCTCTGATATAACTCCATTATTTGTTTAGTTAAAATAGGATAACTTTTAGCAATCGCTAGTAAAATAATACTACCAATAGCCATTGCTACAATAACTTCTAATAATGTCATTCCAGATTGATTTTTATGTTTCATTGTTACAATAAAGTATCGCTTATTTTAGTGAAAAAATATAATTAATCACAAGCTGGAATTTGGTTAAATTTATTATTACTACATGATCTTATCCTACCTCGCGAAGAAAAAATAATAGATATTTCACCTGCGGAATTCGCCAAAATAAAACTCGCAGGTATCATGGTGTTTCTTATTCCATGAAATTCTATCTGATCCTTGGTTGCTGAACTGATAATAACATCTTGATAGGGGGAACTTATTCCCTCAACATTTTCCAAATCACAATCAGCCAATACCGGATTAGAGAGCGCTATGCACCAGTCCTTTCCTATTTTCAACCACAACACGACTCTTTTATTCAGGTAATTTGCTAAAGATTGTTGTCTGGTTATAAATGTTAATATTTTTTGTGCTGATTCTTGTAATCTGGCTCTTTCCTGGTGATAGCCCCATTCCTGCACTCCCCATAAGGAAAATATTGAAACCAAAACAATAACAATCATCAATTCCAATAAAGAAAAACCTAATTGATTATCAATATTATAATGACCGATTACATTCATATTATTTACCATTGATAATTCCTTATTTCCTTTCGTAAGACATTCTATTTATTTCCAAAACAAAATAAACATAAATTTGAATTTTATGCGAGAGTGCATCAATAAAAAAATAACAACATATTATTGTTACATTTAAATTGCGTAGAGCTTCGCAAAAATCAAAGAGAATAGTTATTTTTATTTCTTATTATTGCCATACATTGTAAGATTATATGGCTATGAGGAAGAATCTCATGAACATAATAAAGAAAATATTGAATGCTTTACATGAGGATGTTATTACTATTAATTCATTCTATAAAGATAAATAATATCAGACTAGAAAATAATTAATTGAGAAGCTTGTTTTAAGTATAGAGATCAATAGTGGTATATTGATATTGGTGGTAATAATGTCCGGTTACTGGCCTTTATTGAGTTTTCAATGGAGCACTGTTACATTAAACACATCGTATCCCACACAGAATACGACAAGTTAACCGACTACTACCGGAGAAACAGAGAATGATAAATTTTGCAGTCGTTCAGGAACGAGCTCGCGCTCTGTTTTCAGAGATCCCTTGGCTGACCTACATCGATACCTCAGAACAGTACAAAGAAGCGCTGGATTTAATTGATGAGCTTTTCAAAGACTATGACAATAACAAAGGACTAATTGAGATTCTAGCTACAGCGATTAAACGCTATGAAGATACTGCTCCTGAATTTGCAGAATTTAACCAGGCTATTGAAAATATTCCTACGGGGATTGCAACCCTACGAGTTCTAATGGATCAATACGGTTTTACACCAGCCGACCTTAAAAACGAAATCGGAGAAGCTTCTCTGGTATCACAAATTCTGAGTGGAACAAAGTCACTGACAGTAACCCATATAAAAGCCCTGAGTAAACGTTTTAAGGTTTCTAGTGCAGTTTTTATCGATTAGCTTTATCTATTTCTACAACTGATTGAGTAAAAAAGATTTTTTAAGGTCTTTCATATTGCTGTCTTAGGTCGGGTTTAATGCCAATCCTACCCGGCTCTGAGACTAATGCACCATAAAGTGTTTTTACTGTCAGTGTATGATCAGTAGTTGATACAAGAGGGCAATTAAATCTTGGTTTGTGCTTGCGTATGCCAATATTTGAATTTCATCCCCGACTACATCATAAATGGCACGGAATTGCCGATCTTTGGAAAACCACTGGTGAAATTGTATTCCTTTATCCAGTAACATTGAGGAATAGCCGTATGCTAACGGGTTTTCCCCAATCAATCTCGATGATTCAATTAATCATCTATCACATTCCGATCCGTTTCCAATCCTATGGTGTTAACCTTGTAGTTCTCAATAATAGAAAATATTTGGTAGGCTGTTTTAGTAATTTTAGCTTTATATATCACGCCCGACGTTCCTTGAGCCTACGAAGTGCTTCTTCAAGTGTCATTTTTCTACCTTCTATAATGTCTTTCTTAGACAGCATGGCGATTTTAAGCAACGCTATGGCCTGCTGCTCTGCGTTTATATCAGCCTGATCTTTCTCACGTTCCAATTCAGATATCCCATTTTTCATGATAAACATCCTATGCTCCAAATACTCTGAGTTGCCAAGTAGATCTCTGCCTTTTTTCTCTACTTCTGCATGTCTGTGTTTATATCATCAAAATTAAAAGGGAAACAATTTACACTCAATAGTCTCCCTCCAAATTATTGCTAATAACCAAACAACTAAATAGCAACCGGTGCCTTTATTCCTGGGTGCGGGTCATAATCGACTATTTCAAAGTCATCAAATTTATAATCAAAAAGTGATTTCGGTTTACGCTTTATCACCAATTTTGGCAATGAACGCGGTTCACGACTGAGTTGTAATTTTGTCTGCTCCATATGGTTGCTATAAAGATGGGTGTCACCACCAGTCCAGACAAAATCGCCCACTTCCAGATCACACTGTTGAGCCATCATATGAACTAGCAATGCATAGCTCGCAATATTGAACGGTAAACCAAGGAATACGTCACAGGAACGCTGGTAAAGCTGACAGGAAAGTTTGCCATCCGCAACATAAAACTGGAAGAAAGCGTGACATGGCGCTAATGCCATTTTATCCAGTTCACCAACGTTCCAAGCAGAAACAATGATTCTACGTGAATCTGGATCGCTTTTAAGCTGCTCCAATACGGTTTTCAATTGGTCAATCTGGCGACCATCTGCGGTGCCCCATGCACGCCATTGTTTACCATATACCGGCCCCAAATCACCGTTTTTATCTGCCCATTCATCCCAAATAGTCACCCCATTTTCATGCAGATATTTAATATTGGTATCACCATTCAGGAACCAAAGAAGCTCATGAATAATTGAACGGATATGGCAACGTTTAGTTGTCACTAGCGGAAAACCATCCTGCAAATTGAAACGCATCTGATGCCCGAAAATCGAGAGTGTCCCCGTCCCAGTGCGGTCTGCTTTCGAAGTGCCCTCTGCAAGCACTCTTGTCATTAAATCCAGATACTGTTTCATTTTACCTCTTGTACCTTATTACCTTGGTGTTTGTATGCCCATATCATCATTAATATTCCCGCCAGGATCATTGGGATAGAAAGAATTTGTCCCATGCTGATCCCGTCGAATAAACCCAATTGCGCATCCGGTTGGCGGAAAAATTCGACTATTACCCGGAAAATACCGTAACCAATTAAGAATAAACCAGAAACACTGCCCATCGGCCGAGGTTTACGGATATATAAATTTAAAATAATGAACAGAACGATCCCTTCCAACGCCATTTCATAAAGCTGTGAAGGGTGACGTGGCAAAACACCATATTGTTCAAGTACCGATATCAATGAAGGGTCCGTTGCAGCCAGTGCAATATCTTCACCACGGGAGCTTGGGAACAACATCGCCCACGGCGTATCCAATGTGACACGTCCCCATAACTCGCCGTTAATAAAATTACCAATTCTCCCCATGCCTAAGCCAAAAGGGACTAACGGTGCAATGAAGTCAGCAACTTGTAAGAAATGGCGTTTCGTTCTGCGACCAAACCACCACATTGCACAGATAACCCCCATCAAACCACCGTGGAAAGACATTCCACCGTCCCAAACTTTAAACAAATAAAGTGGGTTATCGAGAAAAGCAGGGAAATTATAAAACAGTACGTAGCCCAGACGGCCACCAACAAATACGCCAACAAACCCTGCATAAAGCAAGTTCTCTACTTCGTTTTTTGCCCAGCCGCTATTGGGTTTTGCTGCCCTGCGTGTCGCAAGCCACATGGCGAATATAAACCCTACCAAGTACATGAAACCATACCAATGGAGGGCTATTGGACCTATTGAAAAAATGACCGGGTCAATATTAGGAAATGCCAGGTAGCTGTTACTCATCTTTCCCCACTTAATATTTAGCGTTAATGCCCTAAGGCAAGTGATTGAGAATCATAGCACAGGCCATTAAACGGATTAAATGCCGCCTCTGACCAAACCGCCAACCCCATGCTGCTCCATAAACGTTGCTGACAACTCCTTTATCCTTCGGCTGGTTTCAACTTGCAGTATCTCGGCCATTAATTTTTCAACCTGAGCCAACTCCAGATGACGTAATAAATATTTAATTCTTGGCACACTACAACCACTCATACTCAGGCTACGATAGCCAAGACCAATCAATAATAACGCCCCCATCGGAGTGCCTGCCATTTCACCACAAATACTGACCGTAAGACCTGCTCGTTGGCTATTTTCAAATACCAGTTTTAATGCCCGAATTACCGCTGGATGCAAGCAATCATAAAGAGAAGCGACGTGAGTATTATTCCGATCCACTGCCAATAGATATTGTGTTAAGTCATTGGTACCGATAGACACAAAATCGACTCTGTTTTTAAGTTGTGGCAACAGAAAAATCATCGAAGGAACCTCTATCATGACACCGATCTGAGGCATAGGTATTTGACGCGCCAGCATTTGCTCGACTTCCTCTTTCGCTCTGTCTAACAATCGCTTAGCTTCATCAATTTCTTCTACACTCGTCACCATTGGCAGCAGGATTTTCAGATTACCCGTATCAGCGTTAGCTCTGAGCATTGCCCTAAGCTGAATAAGAAAGATCTCCGGTTGATCCAGCGTCACCCGTATACCACGCCATCCCAAACAAGGGTTATCTTCGCTGAGCGGCATATAAGGCAGTTGTTTATCCGCACCGATATCAAGTGTACGTAGTACCACCGGTTTATCGGGAAATAATTGCAACATCTCATGATAACGCGCTTTTTGTTCATCTTCTGACGGGAAACCACAATGCAGCATAAAGGGTATTTCGGTGCGATAGAGTCCAACACCATCAATACTATTACTGATCTGTAACTCATATTTCAGGCTCAAACCCGCATTAAGCTGAACCAAAATGCGCTCACCACTTTTAAGCCGCGCTTCCTGATCAACATCTCCCTCAGCCAGTTTGCTAAGCGCTTTTTCTTCTTCGATAATCTGTCTATATTCCTGTGAAATCAGTGGCTCAGGTTCAATAAAAACTTCTCCACGGAAACCATCAAGAACCAGCATACGATTGTGCAGGAGTTCCGGCTGGATATCTGCCCCCATAATGGCCGGAATACCCATTGCTCGAACTAATATGGCCGAATGTGAATGGGTAGCGCCATCACGAACAATAACCCCGGCTAATCTTTCCTGCGGCATTTCTGCCAATAGGTTGGCACTCAGTTCATCTGCAACCAGAATAAACCATTCAGGCCACTGATGGCTGGCAGTCAGTGAATCATCAAGATGAAATAATAATCGCTGCCCAAGCGCCCGTAGATCCGATGCCCTTTCCCGCATATAAGCATCCTGCAAACTGGCAAATTGTTCTGCGTATTTCTCAATAACTTGTTTAACCGCCCATTGCGCCACAGATCCCTGTTCAACGCAGGAGAACAGATCTTGTTTCAACTGAGGATCATTCAAAAGGTAGGAATAAAGATTAAAAATCGCGGCACTCTCTTTTTGAGAGCCTGCGGTAAAACGTTTACTGAGCCGACGGCATTCTGCTGTTGCATCTTCAAGCGCCTGAATTAAACGAGAACGTTCTGCTGCATGATCAAGGGTTGAAGCTTCAAAAATTTGATCAAGCGAGGGTTGGGAACAATCTTGCCATCCCTGAGCCATCACGATGCCATTGGAAATTGCCAACGCTTTAATTCTGGTTTGCCGATACTGACCAAACAAACCCTTAGTCTGAGCTTGAGCAAGGATCACCGCCAGTTGTGTCGCAAGCGTCACCATAAAGGACTCTTCGGTTTCACTAAACAAGCGTTGTTCCTGCTGCTGAACGACTAAAACACCTTGCAACTGGCGACGATAGACCACCGGAACGCCCAAAAAAGCGCGAAAGCTATCCTCTTTAACTTGAGGCAAATATTTGAAACTTGGATGGCTGCGGATATCAGCCAGATTAATCAGTTCAGACAATTGACCAACTTGTCCGACAACTCCCTCGCCAAAAGCCAAACTGACAGCCCTTCCCCGGGGTTTCCTCAACCCTCGGGTTGCCATCAGGTAATAACACCGCCGTTGATGATCAGCAAGATAGATAGAACAGACATCCGTATTCATCGCCAGACAGGTCTCGTTCACCAATAGCTCAAGCGCTTCGGCCAGATTAGTCGCCATAGCAACTTTTTCAACAATTTCCCGTAAGCGCATGAGCATAGAACTCACCTAACTTCTTTTGCGACGATAAGAATACGAAGAACGTGGCAGAGATGAGCTTTCCTGTATTGGCATTACAACCGAAGCAAATTCTTTCATCACGCGCCGATAAACATCACGCTTAAAAGAGACAACCTGCCGGACAGGATACCAATAGCTGACCCAACGCCAGCCATCAAACTCCGGGGTATTACTGTGCTGCACATTAATATCTTCTTCACTACAGAGCAGTTGTAGCAAAAACCACCGCTGTTTTTGACCAATACAGACAGGTCGTGTATCCCAACGCACCAAACGCTTGGGTAATTTGTAACGCAACCAATTACGCGTAGAGGCCAGAACGCGTACATCTTTCCGACCTAAACCCACTTCTTCATACAGTTCCCGGTACATAGCCTGTTCTGGTGATTCCCCCGGATTAATGCCCCCTTGAGGAAATTGCCAGGAATGTTGCCCATAACGCCGGGCCCACAAAACCTGGCCTTGCCGATTACAAATTACAATTCCTACATTCGGGCGGTAGCCATCATCATCGATCACCAGACTACCTCGATAAACTAAATTTGAAAGATGACTAATTGTTTCACACTACCCTCAAGTGGTAAACCTCTATCATTGGACTTTGCAGTCGCTAGCTAAATCTCTACAATAGCGCCATCTCAACGGGGTGCTGGCTGTTTAAAACAGCCTTGCTGAGAGTAAACCCGCCGAACCTGATCCGGCTAAATACCGGCGTAGGGATTTGAGCTGCTAACTATTTCACAGACATTATCTTGCCGTTTAGCGCTTCCTCAAATCCTTTGCCAATCCTCATTAATGTAAGGAGAGCAAAGTGTTTAAGACGTTATTTTCCAAATTAATCGTACTGACGGCCCTATCAGCTTCTATGTTGCTATTGAGTCAGGTTGTACAGGCCAAGCCGGTATTAACAATCTATACCTATGATTCTTTTGCCGCAGAATGGGGACCCGGACCCGCAATTAAAAAAGCGTTTGAGACTGAATGTGATTGTGAACTGAAATTGATTGCTCTGGAAGATGGCGTTTCTTTGCTCAATCGCCTAAGAATGGAAGGTAAACGTACTGCTGCGGATATTATTCTTGGATTGGATAACAACTTAATTCAAGCGGCTCAACAAACGGGGCTGTTCACTGAAAGTCAAGTGAATATCAGCAAGCTGTCACTGCCGGTATCATGGCACAACCAGATATTCATTCCTTATGACTATGGCTATTTTGCCTTCATTTATAACAAAAAGAGTTTACCAAACCCGCCAAAAAGCATGGATGAGCTGATCAATAGCCACAATAACTGGAAAGTGATCTATCAAGATCCTCGCACCAGCACACCGGGGCAAGGTCTGCTGTTATGGATGCAAAAGATTTATGGTGATGATGCCCCACAAGCCTGGCAAAAACTGGCAAAGAAAACACTGACTGTTACCAAAGGCTGGAGTGAAGCTTATGGCCTGTTCCTGAAAGGAGAAGGCGATCTGGTGCTGAGTTATACCTCTTCACCGGGCTACCACTTGTTATCTGAGAAGAAAGACGATTATGCTGCCGCTACCTTCAACGAAGGTCATTACCTGCAAATCGAAGTGGCTGCACAACTGGCTTCCAGCAAGCAGCCGGAGCTTGCCCAGAAATTTATGCAGTTTATGTTGACTCCAGCTTTCCAACAGGAGATTCCAACCACTAACTGGATGTATCCGGTCATTGATATTCCACTTCCAGAAGTATATTCACAGCTTTCAATACCTGAAAAATCACTGCAATATCCCGCAGAAGAAGTCGCAAAATACCGTAACCAATGGATTCGTGCATGGCAAAGCGCTGTCAGCCGCTGATAGCCGGATGGCTGTTGCCGGGGGCTCTTGCCTCCGGTCTTTTACTATTGGTCGCCTTACTAGCATTCGGTGCGCTTTGGTCTAATGCACCTGAACATAACTGGTCTTTACTGGCAGAAGATAGCTATCTGTGGCATGTAGTGGGTTTTACCTTCTGGCAGGCTTTTTTGTCGGCGCTGTTTTCTGTTATCCCGGCTATTTTTCTTTCCAGAGCACTCTATCGCCGCTATTTTCCAGGCCGAATCCTATTTCTTCGCCTATGTGCTATGACGCTGGTTTTGCCTGTATTAGTCGCTCTGTTCGGCATTCTGACGGTCTATGGCCGAGCCGGCTGGCTGGCTCAGTTCTGCGAATGGATCGGCATCAATTACCGTTTTACTCCTTATGGTTTATCAGGAATTTTGTTGGCGCATATCTTCTTTAATATGCCACTAGCAATACGGCTTTTACTGCAATCACTGGAAAACATCGCAGTGGAACAACGGCAATTAGCGGCGCAGCTAGGTATGAATGAATGGCAACATTTCCGTTTTGTTGAATGGCCTTATCTACGCCGCCAGATCCTACCCACTGGCGCACTGATTTTTATGCTCTGTTTCGCCAGTTTTGCTACTGTGCTAGCGTTAGGTGGCGGGCCCGCGGCAACAACTGTCGAATTGGCAATCTATCAGGCGTTAAGCTATGACTACGATCTCAACCGCGCCGCGTTACTGGCATTGATTCAGATTATCTGCTGCCTAGGCCTTGTGCTCCTCAGCCAGAAGCTTAATAGCGCTCTATCTGTCGGCTACAGCAATCAACAACAATGGCGTAATCCACAGGATACTTTGTTGAGAAAAATCTGCGACAGTCTGTTAATTACCGCAGCATTATTACTACTCGTGCCGCCATTATTGGCTGTTATCGTGGATGGCCTTAACAGCGGGCTGTTTAACGTATTGCGCCAGCCTGCATTGTGGCAGGCATTTATCACCTCTGTAATGATTGCTTTAGGCGCAGGGTTCCTGTGTATTTTATTCACTATGATGTTGCTGTGGAGCAGCCGTGAACTGTACCTGCGTTATTCCTCCCATTGGGGACAAGCAATGGAAATGAGTGGTTTGTTAATCCTCTCTATGCCTGGCATTGTATTGGCAACAGGGTTCTTTCTGTTACTCAACGATACCGTTGGTCTGCCCCGTTCACCCTATGGTCTGGTGATTTTAACCAACGCACTGATGGCAATTCCCTATGCACTGAAAGTTCTGGATAATCCAATGAAAGATCTGGCTGCCCGCTACAATCCACTGTGTCGCTCCCTGAATATTCAAGGTATTAACCGACTGCGCTGGATTGAACTAAAAGCACTGAAAGTTCCGCTGGCACAAGCGCTGGCCTTTGCTTGTGTCCTATCCATTGGAGATTTTGGCGTCGTAGCGCTGTTTGGTAATGAAGATTTCCGTACCCTGCCCTTCTATCTCTACCAGCAAATCGGGGCTTACCGTAGTCAGGATGGCGCGATCACTGCTTTATTGCTGTTATTGTTATGTTTTATGCTGTTTAGTTTACTTGAACGCTTACCGAGACCACGTAATGCTTAAACTTGAGAATCTGACTTACCGCTATGAACATCTGATGATGCGCTTTAACTTGCAGATTCAGGCCGGGGAACATATCGCAATACTGGGTCCCAGTGGCGCAGGTAAAAGTACGCTCCTGAACTTGATCGCCGGTTTTCAAACAGCAGAAAAAGGCTCCCTATGGCTGAATGGGGAAAATCATACCAGTACGCCACCAGCTCAACGCCCGGTATCCATGCTGTTTCAAGAAAATAATCTCTTCTCTCATTTGACAATTGAGCAGAATATTGGGCTAGGCTTACATCCCGGATTACGCCTTAATAGCACTCAGAAACAGACATTACAGCAAATAGTCTCTCAAGTTTCGTTGGAAGATTGTCTTAGCCGTCTACCAGCTCAACTTTCTGGTGGACAACGGCAGCGGGCAGCATTAGCCCGTTGTCTGGTTCGTCAGCAACCAATCTTATTACTTGACGAGCCTTTTTCTGCCCTAGATCCGGCACTGCGTAATGAAATGCTGGTATTGCTGGAACAAGTTTGCCATGAACGTCAGCTTACATTACTGATGGTTTCCCATAATCTGGATGATGCCGCTCGTATAGCTGACCGTGCTTTATTAATTGTTGATGGCAATATTCATTATGACGGATCAACAAACGCGTTGATTGCCGGTACTGTTTCTGAGGCGGCTATTTTGGGTAGGAAGGTTGACTCTCATTAGGCGTTATTAACTCCATCGCTATTAGAATAAATAGGAATAGGATATGGCTTGGTATTTCGATTATTTCCTTCTGTGACTAAGGTCTATATTTTAAAAATAAAATTGGATGGTATAAATCTTTTTTGTTATAAGTATTTTTTATGTGTTAATTTTTCATAAAGGATTTAATAATGTCTAATTTGATTTATGCGACCATAAAAGGAAAGAACCAAGGGTTAATTTCAGCAGGCTGTTCTACTTTTGATTCTATTGGTAATAAATATCAAGAGAACCACAGGGATCAAATATTAGTTTACTCCGCTACACATTCTTTAACTCGCGTACAGCATGTAAGTCATCATCCTTTTAATATCATAAAACCTATCGATAAATCCTCTCCTTTACTTGGATTAGCAATTTCAAACAATGAAGAACTTCATATCCTGCTAGATTTTTACAGAACTTCATCAGAAGGTGCTCAAGAAAAGTTTTATTCAATAGAATTAACAAAAGCAAAAATAAATGCTTTTAATATTAATTACCCTCACTCTTTAACCCATGCAGAGAATCAACCAGAAGAGAGTATCTCTGTCATTTATCAAAATATAACTTGGAGTCACCACATTGCGGGTACTTCTGCTTATAGTATCAGAGATGATGAGGTTTATTAAAAATGAATAAATTACGTAACAGGGTATTAAGTAATAATTTCTGTACATATGACCCAAGTTCCAGGCCATCTTTTAGGCGATGGGATGAAATAGATGCTTCAATTTACCTTCTTAATCAATTTATTCCAGGCTCAGTAAATTATCTGGATGGTTATAAAGATGCATATGTGAAATATAACAGAAACCTAATTTTAAAATATGCCCATATAGAACAAATCCCATCAAATCTTTTAGCTGGTGTTGCCAGAATAGAAGCGGGCGGTAAACCAGATATGTGGAAGTTAAACACTATTGCAATGAGGCAATGGCGTGAACAGGCTTTTAATCTTGATAAAACTCGCTCAAAAGGCTCAAATGAAACTTCTACGGGTATAGTTGCAATACAGATAAGACATGTAGCAGATATGATGGGTTTCGACTCAAATACATTAACAACAACAGACCAGTTAGAAATTGCAACTTGCCTTCAAATTGATGAATTTAATATTAAAATGGTTGCTCGTCATTTAAGAGATTTAATTCTCTATGATTATCCTAATGCAAATACCAAGAACTTAACAAAAGAACAATATATCATGGCTGGTTCTAGATATAACCGTGGTATAACAAGAGAAAAGGGAGATTTCATAAGAATAATGAACACTCCTCCTGAATTAAGCACTACTGATGAAAAAAAATGGATTTCTTACGGAGTAAGTATATATAAGCGGCTAGATTATTTAGATAATTTACTTAAAGGATAAAAAATGAAAATATCAGATATATTTACATTTTTTATGTTAAGTTTTTTATCCTTTGGATTAATTAACTCATTCGCTTTTCCTAGGGTTACAGACTTTTTTGACTTCAACTCAATTGATTGTGATATATGGCAATATGAAGATGGAGGTATTGATATAATCACTTCCATATTTATATTAATCCCACTTAGTCCTTTTTATATAGCCTGTTTTTACAAGTCATATGCTTTATTTAAAAACAATAAAATTAGATCAATAAGCTATTTTGTTTTTGCCTCCATTTTTATTCTTTATTGGTTCTATACTTACTACGCTAGATTTATGCTTTATTGCTAGACGGGATAAGCGTAATTATGTCTAACCTAGCGGTTTTATAAGTTTAACCCGCCTTTTAACTTTATTATAACCCCCATAAATAACTTAAACTTACAAGAACAAAAATAATATCTATACTCTATGGATTTCAAGATGCATCGCGACGGCAAGTGAACGAATCCCCAGGAGCATAGATAACGATTGACTGGGGTGAGTGAGTGCAGCCAACAAAGAGGCAACTTGAAAGATAACGGGTATACATCACATCACGATATAGCGAGTTCAAACAACTGTACAAATAACCATTATCCAATGCT
This sequence comes from Photorhabdus aballayi, assembly GCF_026153155.1. NCBI lineage: Bacteria > Pseudomonadati > Pseudomonadota > Gammaproteobacteria > Enterobacterales > Morganellaceae > Photorhabdus > Photorhabdus aballayi. Next base: position 105,989 of record NZ_JAPFCD010000010.1, read on the forward strand.
ATAATTGTGGTTATTTTCAACAAATATAAGCGCCAGCCTCTATGATGCAACAGAATCCTACCGAACAAGGTTTTATACTGACACGTCACTGGCGTGATACTCCCGCAGGTATTGAGGTGAAATACTGGCTGGTGACAGATCAGGGGCCACGTCATATAAAAATTCTTCACCAACAAGCTGTTGCTTTTATCCCGCAAGCCAATATGCCGCGGGTGGAAAAAATTCTGGCGCAAGAGCGCAACTACCATCTCCGCCCACTTCCATTAAAGGATTTTAATCGTCAACCTGTCGCAGCGCTTTATTGCCAGCAATATCGGCAGTTACAACGGATTGAGAAAGTACTACAGCAACAGGAAATTCAGGTTTATGAAGCAGATATCCGTCCACCAGACAGATTTATGATGGAACGTTTTATCACTGCCCCCATCTGGTTCAGTCAGGCGCCTAATGGCAGCTATCAAATGAAACCCAACCCGACTTATCGCCCAACATTGAAATGGGTATCCCTGGATATTGAAACCAGCCAGCATGGAGAACTTTATTCCATTGGATTAGCAGGATGTGATCAGCAAAAAGTATTTATGCTTGGCCCTGCTAACGGTAATGAACACCCGGTAAATTTCGATTTGGAATATGTAGCAAGTCGTCCGCAAATGCTGGAAAGACTCAACGAGTGGCTGGAAAAATATGACCCTGACGCCATTATTGGCTGGAACCTGATTCAGTTCGATCTACGAATTTTACAAAAACATGCTGAACGCTACGGTGTCCCGCTGAAATTTGGACGTGCCGGAGGGTTACTGGAATGGCGAGAGCACGGCTTTAAACCGGGGCACTTTTTCGCTTCCACCGCCGGCCGGTTGATTATTGATGGTATTGAAGCACTGAAAACCGCTACCTGGAATTTTCCTTCTTTTAGTCTGGAATATGTAGCACAGGAACTATTAGGCGAAGGTAAAGCCATTGATACACCCTATCAGCGCATGGATGAGATTGACCGCCGTTTCCAGCAGGATAAACCCGCTCTAGCGCGATACAATCTGCAAGACTGTATTCTGGTAAACCGAATTTTCGATAAAACCCACTTAATGGAATTCTTGCTAGAAAGAGCAACAGTTACCGGTCTCGCGGTAGATCGCAGTGGCGGTTCAGTAACGGCTTTTACCCATCTTTATATGCCAAGAATGCACCGTATCGGCTATGTTGCACCCAATCTAGGCGTAAGATCAGGAGAGAATAGCCCTGGCGGTTTCGTGATGGATTCTCTTCCCGGTTTGTATGATTCAGTTCTGGTACTGGATTATAAGAGCCTATATCCCGCCATTATCCGCACTTTTCTTATCGATCCTGTCGGCATGGCGGAAGGGCTAGCACAACCGGATAATGAACATGCAGTTCCCGGTTTTTGTAATGCCGTCTTTTCCCGTACTCAACACTGTCTGCCCGATATTGTGACGCAAATCTGGCACGAACGAGACGAAGCAAAAAAACAGCATAATGCCCCATTGTCACAGGCATTGAAGATTATCATGAACGCTTTCTACGGTGTTCTTGGAGCAGAAGGCTGCCGTTTCTTTGACCCGCGCTTAACGTCTTCCATTACTATGCGCGGCCATGAAATTATGCTCCAAACCAGAAAACTGATTGAATCCCAAGGCTATCAAGTTATCTACGGAGACACCGATTCCATCTTTATATGCCTAAAACAGGCACACACAGAAGAAGTTGCCCTTAGCATCGGTAAAGAATTGGCGCAGTCAGTTAACCAATGGTGGCAAAAGCATCTGCAAGAACATTTTGGACTCAAAAGCGCCCTTGAGTTGGAATTTGAAACTCACTATCGCCGTTTTCTGATGCCAACCATCCGTGGCGCTGAACAAGGCAGCAAAAAACGTTATGCCGGCCTGAGTGGTGATCGTATGGTCTATAAAGGTCTGGAAACAGTACGCACTGACTGGACACCTCTGGCGCAGGATTTCCAGAAGCAATTGTATTCACTGATTTTTCATAATAAACCTTATCAAGAATTTATCCGCCGCTATATTACCAGTACCCTGGAAGGAAAATTTGATGATAAACTAACCTACCGTAAAAGATTAGGCCGTAAACTGTCTGACTATCAGCACAATGTACCGCCACATGTAAGGGCAGCAAGGCTAGCAGATGAATATAATCTGCAACATAACCGGCCTTTGCAGTATCAAAATGGTGGCTGGATAAGCTATGTCATGACACAATCCGGGCCAGAACCGCTGGAAAATCTGCATTCATCACCGGACTATGATCACTATATCAATAAGCAGCTTCAGCCCATCGCTGATGCTATTCTGCCGTTTTTACAGGATGATTTTACAACTTTACTCACCGGACAGATGGTAATGCCTTTTGGTTGATGACTATTTTTTGCAGGTGACGACTGGCTTTGCTTCCATTAACATATCGCCCCTTTGACGAGTGATAAGGGAATTAACGGGGTGTTTTGCTGTCTGCCCACTATCTCCGTTAGACCAAATAAAAAGCTGTCGTCCTCCACCTATGAATAACATTATCTAACAGAAACTGAGTTAAAATTTATGCCATTTACCCTCGGTCAACGCTGGATCAGCGATACAGAAAGCGAACTTGGATTAGGAACCGTTGTTGCACTGGACGCACGAATGGTCACTTTGCTCTTTCCTGCCAGCGGCGAAAACCGCCTCTATGCACGCAATGACTCTCCTATTACCCGTGTTATGTTTAACTCGGGGGATGTTGTCACCAGCCATGAAGGCTGGCAACTCAAAGTGGATGAAGTCCAACACGAAAATGGCCTGCTGATTTATACAGGCACACGACTTGATACTCTGGAAGAAAATATCAGTCTGCGCGAAGTGCTCCTTGACAGTAAACTTACCTTCAACAAACCACAGGATCGTCTATTTGCTGGTCAAATTGACCGCATGGACCGTTTTGCCTTGCGTTTTCGCGCCCGTAAATATCAAAGCGAACAATTTAAACTGGCTGAAAGCGGTTTGCGGGGTATCCGTGCAAGCCTGATCCCTCATCAACTTCATATCGCTAATGAAGTCGGCAAACGCTACGCGCCAAGGGTTCTGTTGGCTGATGAAGTCGGTTTGGGTAAAACTATCGAAGCCGGGATGATCATCCACCAGCAATTGCTGGCCGGTCGTGCTGAACGTGTTCTGGTGATTGTGCCAGAGAGCCTTCAACATCAATGGCTGGTAGAAATGCTACGCCGTTTCAATCTGCGCTTTGCCCTGTTTGACGATAGCCGCTATACCGAAGCACGACACGATAGTGATAATCCATTTGAAACAGAACAATTGGTGCTCTGTTCACTGGATTTTGTCCGCCGCAATAAACAACGTTTTGAGCATATGCTTGAAGCCAACTGGGATCTGATGGTGGTGGATGAAGCTCACCATTTGGCCTGGAGCGAGGATACGCCTAGCCGTGAATATCAGGTTGTAGAACAGTTATCTGAACAAATCCCCAGCGTATTGCTATTGACTGCAACACCAGAACAGCTAGGGCAGGAAAGCCATTTTGCCCGTCTACGCCTACTTGATCCAAACCGTTTCCACGATTATCAAGCTTTTATTGACGAACAACAAAAATACCGTCCAGTTGCCGATGCTGTCACACTGCTGTTATCCGGGGAACAACTCAATAATAATCAATTAAACCTAATGGGTGAGTTGATTAGTGAGCAGGATATTGAGCCTCTGCTGAAAGCCGCCAATAGTAATAGTGATGAAAGTGAAACTGCACGCCGTGAACTCATTTCCATGTTGATGGATCGTCACGGCACCAGCCGTATTCTGTTCCGTAATACCCGTAATGGCGTGAAAGGCTTCCCCCATCGGGAACTGCACCAGATAAAGTTGCCTCTGCCATCCCAATATCAGACCGCTATTAAAGTCTCCGATATTATGGGCGCTAAAAAATCGCTGGAAGCACGCGCATGGGATATGCTCTACCCAGAACAAATTTATCAAGAATTTGAAGGCGAAAATGCTACCTGGTGGCACTTTGATCCCCGCGTAGAGTGGCTACTTGGTTTTCTAATGGCGAATCGTCATGAAAAAGTGCTGGTAATTTGTGCGAAAGCAACCACTGCTCTGCAATTGGAACAGGTACTACGTGAGCGCGAAGGGATTCGTGGCGCTGTTTTCCATGAAGGTCTATCACTGGTTGAACGTGATCGCGCCGCAGCCTATTTTGCTTCCGAAGAAGAAGGGGCTCAGGTATTACTGTGCTCAGAAATTGGCTCAGAAGGTCGCAACTTCCAGTTCGCCAATCAATTGGTGATGTTCGATTTGCCATTCAATCCGGATTTATTGGAACAGCGCATCGGACGTCTGGATCGTATCGGCCAAAGCCGTGATATCCAGATCAGTGTGCCTTATCTGAAAAATACCGCCCAAGCAGTCCTGATTCGTTGGTATCACGAAGGTCTGGATGCATTCGAGCATACCTGTCCAACCGGTCGTACTATTTACGATCACTATTATGAAACTCTGCTGAACTATCTTGCTAAACCCAATAGCCAGGAAAAATTTGGTGAATTTATTGATCAATGTCGCCAACAACATGAGCAACTCAAACAGCAACTGGAGCAAGGCCGTGACCGACTGCTGGAAATGAATTCTAATGGCGGCGAGCATGGTTTGCGGCTGGCAGAAAAAATTTCAGAGTATGACAATGATACTGATTTAGTGAACTTCTCTCTCAACTTATTTGATATCGTTGGTATCAATCAGGAAGATCGCAATGACAACATGATAGTGCTGACACCATCCGATCATATGCTGGTCCCTGATTTCCCTGGGTTACCAAAAGATGGTTGTACTATCACCTTTAATCGTGAACAGTCACTGTCCCGTGAAGATGCCCAGTTTATCAGTTGGGAGCACCCCATTATCCGTAATGGGTTGGATCTTATCCTTTCCGGCGATACGGGTAGCTGTGCAGTATCCCTTTTGAAAAATAAAGCATTACCTGTCGGAACCCTGCTGGTGGAACTGATCTATGTCGTTGAAGCTCAAGCCCCGAAACACCTGCAATTGACCCGTTTCCTTCCACCAACGCCATTGCGGATACTGATGGATCTGAAAGGCAATAATCTGGCTGGTCAGGTGGAGTTTGAAAGCTTTAACCGCCAACTTAATGCAGTGAATCGTCATACTGCAAGTAAACTGGTCAATGCGGTACAAAAAGAAGTCCACGCTATTTTGCAACAGGCCGAAGGTTTAGTAGAAACTCAAGCTCAATCATTGATTGAACAAGCGAAACAGCAAGCAGATGAAAATCTCACTGCTGAACTTTCCCGTTTGGAAGCATTGAAGGCCGTTAATCCAAATATTCGTGATGATGAATTGGAAGCCATTGAATCCAATCGCCAACAGTTACTGCTTAACTTAAATCAGGCAGGCTGGCGTCTGGATGCTATTCGCCTTGTTGTCGTTACGCATCAGTAAATATTAGCAATACCCGGAGGCTGAACCGGGATGGGGTAAACTTTACTAAGAACCCTATTCCGAGCCTCCCCTAATATTCAGCTACCGGAGCCTCAATGGAAGCTTATAATCCTCCTACCGATCCCTGGTTACATGTGCTCTATCAGGATCAACATATCATCGTGGTCAATAAACCCAGTGGATTACTTTCTGTTCCCGGTCGGGCAGAAGAACATAAAGACAGTATTATGACGCGGATACAACAACAGTTCCCAGCAGCAGAATCTGTCCACCGGCTAGATATGGCAACCAGCGGCGTAATGGTGGTTGCATTGAACAAAGATGCAGAACGAGAGTTGAAACGCCAGTTCCGTGAACGAGAACCGGAAAAAACCTATATTGCACGGGTTTGGGGACGTCTGGAACCAGAAACTGGTCTTGTCGATTTACCGCTGATTTGTGACTGGCCGAATCGGCCAAAGCAGAAAGTCTGTTTTGAAACCGGGAAATCAGCTCAAACTGAATATGAAGTACTCGCTTACGAAGATGAGGCAACTCGAGTAAAACTTTCACCGATAACCGGTCGTTCACATCAGCTCAGAGTACATATGCTAGCACTTGAGCACCCGATTTTGGGAGATCGGTTTTACGCTCATCAGCAGGCAAGGGCAATGGCGCCTCGCCTGCAATTACATGCACAAGAGTTATATATCACACATCCGGTCTATGGAACACCAATGCATTTTCAGTGTAAAGCCGATTTTTGATTAATAGACAAATACGGTAACCGAATCCAATGAAGCCAATACCAGACACAAGGCTAAGCCGCAACAAGCCAAGAGAACACGGATATTTGCCATTTTTTGCATTCCTCCTAAATTAAAACAAAATAAAACATAAAATATTCTAATATTTTAGAGAAATAAAAAATAAACTCAACAGCTATAGGGGATATTATTCCCCTATAAATTGAGTAACATTAGTAACATGTTTTTAAAAATAAAATAACAGGCTATTTAAAACCTTTCTCTTTTTTAATGAGATCATAAGCAGCCTGAATTGACTGGGCCTTTTGTTTAGCAATTTCCATCATTTCCGGTGGTAAACCTTTTGCTACCAGCTTATCCGGATGGTGTTCACTCATCAATCTACGATAGGCACGTTTAATTGTCGTCGCGTCATCCTTTTCACGCACACCTAACACCTTACAAGCGTCTGCGAGTGTTGGCCCCTGTGCGGCCCTCTGATAGCCGCCATACTGCCGTTGCTGCCACTCTCCCCCATCACCGAAATTACGGCCGCCTTCCATCATGGCAAGGAATTGTTCAAATTGGTTACGAGAGATTCCAAGTTCATCAGCAATAATAAACAGCACTTTCCTCTCATTCGGATGCAATTGACCATCAGAAAATGCAGCCTGTAATTGGATCTCCAAAAACATGCGAACTAAGTCAGACCGGCCAAAACAGGCACGACGCAATTGTCTTAGCGTCTCACGCAAAGGAAAATTGGGCTCTTTACCTTCACGAAAAGCCTGCTGTGCCGCTATCCTGGCTTGTCCGTGAAGTTGCATTCGCTCCATTAACTGGCTCGCAAGCCGGATATCTGTTTCAGTCACCCGCCCTTTTGATTTAGTAATATGACCCATCACCTGAAAAGTACTACTGAAAAATAACAGTTGGCGAGACTGATTATTTGCAAAAAAACCTTGGTTTCTCCGTACACTGGCCCTATCAAGCATATGACCAATAAATAGACCAATAACAATACCCCAGAAGCCCGCTCCAGACACAACACCAAAGATCAGCCCAAGCAATTTTCCCCAATAATGCATATACTCCTCAATTCACCAATGCTCTGAGTGTAGTTTTGCATTATCATACTATTCATTCAGCTCCGTGCCTAACGGCAAGATAAGTAAAGGTATGACTTTACACTGGCGCATATTCATCGAGTGCGCTAGTCTCTTGAGGTTTGCCCGGCATAATGCCACTGATGATGGAACCGCATAAATATCTATGAAGAAATGTTATCCAACTTTGCTGGCCACAACGGTATGGGCCGCACTTTACGGTCAGCATGCACATGCTGATCTCGCAGCACAGTGTATGCTGGGTATACCTGTTTATGATCAACCAATAATTAATGGCGATCTCAATCAACTCCCTATCAATATCCTGGCAGATGATTCACAAGCAGATTATCCACGTTCTGCTAAATTTATCGGTAATGTCAATATTAAACAGGGTAATAAGACCCTGACCGCAGATAAAGTACAACTTGATCAAACAGAAGATGAAGTTCCGTTAAGAACCGTGACTGCAACGGGTAATGTTCATTATGATGATCCTCAGATTATTCTAAAAGGTCCACGCGCCTGGTCTAATTTAAATAATAAAGATACCGATATGTATCAGGGTGATTATCAGATGGTTGGGCGTCAAGGACGCGGCACCGCAGACAAAATGAAACTGCGCGGTGAAAACCGTTATGCCATTCTGGATAATGGTACTTTTACTTCCTGCCTGCCTGGTAATGATAGCTGGAGCGTTGTCGGCTCCGAAGTCATTCTCGATCGCGAAGAAGAAGTGGCCGAAATATGGAATGCCCGTTTCAGAATGGCTAACGTTCCAATATTTTATAGCCCGTATCTTCAATTACCGATCGGTAATAAACGCCGTTCCGGTTTTCTTATTCCTAACGCCAGCTATTCCAAAAAAGGTGGTTTTGAATTTCTGCTACCTTATTACTGGAATATCGCACCGAATTATGATGCTACGATTACACCACACTATATTAGTCAGCGTGGTTTAAAACTGGATAATGAATTCCGTTACTTAACTAAAGCAGGCACAGGTACCCTTGCTCTCGATTGGCTGAATAACGACGAGCAGTATGTCAAAGACAAAAAGGCAAACACACGTACCGCCAGAGAAAGTGATAATCGCTGGTTATTCTATTGGAGACACAGTGGTGTGATGGATAGGGTATGGCGTTTTAATATCGACTATACCAAAGTCAGCGATCCCGAATATTTTTCTGATTTCAGCTCTCAATATGGTTCCACCACGGATGGCTATGCCACACAAAAATTCAGTCTGGGCTATGCTCAACAGAACTGGAATGCCACACTATCAACTAAACAGTTCCAAATTTTCTCTAAAGATACCAGTAGAAAAGCTTACAGGGCTGAACCACAGTTAGATCTGAACTATTACAAAAACGATCTGGGGCCATTTGACCTTAAAGTCTATGGTCAGGCGGCAAAATTCACCAGTGTAGGTAAAAATAACCCGGAAGCAACCCGCTGGCATCTGGAACCCTCCATTAACCTGCCGCTCTCTAATGGCTGGGCCAGTATGAATAATGAAGTTAAGCTGATGGCGACTCATTATCAGCAGGATATTCCCAAGGCTCTTGAGAATGCTGAATATAAAGAATCTGTTAACCGGGTTCTGCCACAGTTCAAAAGCGAAGCCAAAATGGTGTTTGAACGTTCAACGTACCTGAACAGCAATTACACCCAAACGCTAGAGCCGCAAGTTCAGTATTTGTATGTGCCATACAAAGACCAAGATAATATCAACAACTTCGACTCATCTTTATTACAAACTGACTATACCGGCCTGTTCCGTGACCGCTTTTATGGCGGCCTGGACCGTATCTCATCTGCCAATCAAGTGACTACCGGTCTCACTACCCGCCTTTATGATGAAGGTTTAGTTGAACGTTTTAACCTGTCATTAGGTCAAATCTATTACTTTGAACGTCCACGCACCGGTAAAGAAACCATGATCAACAGTAAAGACAGTACAGGTATGATGACCTGGGCGGGAGATAGTTACTGGAAAATTAATGATTCCTGGGGCTTGAAAGGGGGTATGCAATACGATACTCGCCTGAGCAGCGTAACAATGGGAAATGCAGTACTAGAATATCGCCGCGATGCAGACCGACTTGTGCAGTTGAACTATCGTTTTGTTGACAGAGATTATATCCAAGCTACAGCTAAGAGTGCTCCGGCATTCCAGCAAGGGATTTCTCAAGTCGGTCTGGTTGCAAGTTGGCCGTTAAGTGATCGCTGGGGTTTCGTAGGCGCTTACTACTACGATACCAAAAAACAGCAACCGGCAAGTCAGTTAGTGGGTTTGCAGTACAACACTTGTTGCTGGGCAGTTAACGTTGGCTATGAGCGTAAAATCGTTGGTTGGAAAGACAACAATAGCGAATATGACAACAAATGGTCATTTAACTTTGAACTTCGTGGCTTAAGTAACAATCATAGTCTGGGTAGCCAGAAAATGTTGAAATCTGGCATCATGCCATACCAACGTGCATTCTGATGCCAATAACGAATAACGTTTTGATATTAAACACGATAAATCCGCTATTGCGGAACCTACATATGATGGGAAAAGTATGAAGAACTGGAGAACTCTCATTTTCGGATTGATGTTTTCAGTGAGTACTGCCTTCGCTGCGCCTCAGCAAATGGACAAAATTGCTGCGGTCGTTAATAACGGAGTGGTACTGGAAAGCGACATCAACAGCCGCTTACAATCTGTCAAACTGGATGCGCAACATGCCGGCCAGCAAATACCGGACGAACAAATACTTCGTCATCAGATCCTTGAACGTCTGATTATGGATAATATCCTGCTACAAATGGCAAAACAGATGGGGATCGCTATTCCTGATCAAGGATTGGATTCCACCATTGCCAATATTGCAGCTCAGAACCACATCACTGTGGAGCAAATGAAACATCGCATTGCTGCTGACGGCATGAGTTTCGATACTTACCGTGATCAAATCCGTAAAGAAATGATGATAGCAGAAGTGCGCAATAATGAAGTTCGCCGCCGTGTCACCATTTTGCCTCAAGAGATCGACGCCTTAGTTAAACAAATTAGCAACCAGAACACCAACGATACTGAACTGAATATCAGCCACATTCTGATTCCATTACCAGAAAACCCTGATCAGGCACAAATGGAAAAAGCCATGACGGTAGTGCAGAAAATTATGTCTGAACTTAAACATAGTGTTGATTTCGGTAAATTAGCTATCGCCTACTCGGCTGATCCACAAGCGCTGAAAGGCGGTAATATGGGTTGGAGCAGACTTGAGGAATTACCAACCCTGTTTGCTGAACAACTGCAATCGGCTCAGAAAGGCGCCATCGTTGGTCCAATCCGTTCCGGTGTTGGTTTCCATATTCTCAAAGTTAATGACATCCGTGGCGGTAACCCAACCATCGCCGTCACTGAAGTTCATGCCCGCCATATTCTATTAAGAACTTCCCCTGTCATGACCGATGATCAGGCACGCACCAAGTTGCAGCAAATCGCCAGTGAGATCCGCAGCGGAAAAACTGATTTTGCCGATGCCGCAAAAGAGTTTTCAGACGATCCTGGCTCAGCCCTACGTGGCGGCGATCTCGGCTGGAGCACCCCTGATATCTATGATCCGGCTTTCCGTGACGCATTAATGCGCCTGAATAAAGGTGAAATCAGCCAACCTGTTCATTCATCTTTTGGCTGGCATCTGATCCAACTGCTAGACACTCGCAAAGTTGATAAAACAGATGTTGCTCAGAAAGATCGTGCTTACCGTATGTTGTTCAACCGTAAATTCACCGAAGAAGCCCAAAGCTGGATGCAAGAACAACGCGCTTCAGCTTACGTGAAAATTTTAGATGGCAGCGATGCACAACAATAAACCGATTATTATCAATAAACCAATTGTTATTACCCCCGGCGAACCTGCCGGGGTTGGGCCAGATTTAACGGTTGCTCTTGCTCAACAAAGTTGGCCAATGCAGTTGGTCGCTTGCGCAGACCCTAACCTGCTTCTCGACCGAGCCAGACAACTTAATTTACCTTTGCAATTACAAGAATACTGTGCTGACACCCCCCCCGAACCACAGGCTGCCGGGACGTTGACAATATTGCCAGTTCCTCTTCATGCTCCCGCAATCGCTGGCGAATTGAATCAAGAAAACGGTAGATATGTCACCGAAACACTGGCACGAGCCTGTGACGGCTGTTTAAACGGAGAATTTTCAGCATTAGTCACAGGACCGGTTCATAAAGGGAATATCAACGACGCAGGCGTACCTTTTATCGGCCATACCGAGTTCTTTGCCGATCGCAGTGGATGCCAGCGAGTTGTCATGATGCTTGCGACAGAAGAACTTCGGGTTGCCCTGGCAACGACTCATCTGCCTATTGTTGATGTACCAAAGTCCATCACTTTCGATAGCCTGCGGGAAGTGATTACTATTCTTAACCATGACTTAAAAACAAAGTTCGGCCTGGCAAAACCCTGTATTTATGTCTGCGGTCTGAATCCCCATGCAGGAGAAGGCGGCCATATGGGACGGGAAGAGATTGATGTCATTATTCCTGCATTAACCAGCCTGAGAGCAGAAGGCATTGTGCTGGAAGGCCCTTTACCGGCAGATACCCTGTTTCAACCTAAATATCTTCAACATGCAGACGCCGTGCTCTCTATGTATCACGACCAAGGATTACCCGTGTTAAAATACCAAGGTTTTGGCAGAGCAGTGAATATTACATTAGGCCTGCCGTTTATCCGCACTTCGGTCGATCATGGCACAGCGCTGGAACTGGCAGGAACAGGTCAAGCTGATGTGGGAAGCTTTATCACCGCATTGAATTTAGCAATTAACATGATACAAAACAGTAATGAATAATAGAGTCCACCAAGGTCACTTTGCCCGTAAACGTTTCGGGCAGAACTTCTTAACCGATCAATTTGTCATTGATAGTATTGTTGCCGCTATCAATCCACAACCCGGCCAAGCAGTGTTGGAAATAGGCCCCGGTCTTGGTGCGTTAACAGAACCGGTTGGCGAGCGAATGGATAAAATGACCGTCGTTGAACTCGACCGCGATTTAGCCGCTCGTCTACAAATTCATCCAAAATTAAAAGATAAACTTACCATTATCCAGCAAGATGCCATGACGGTTAATTTTGGCGAATTGTCTCAGCAAAGAGGGGAGCCGCTGCGCGTCTTTGGTAATTTACCTTATAATATTTCCACGCCGTTAATGTTCCACCTTTTCAGCTATACTGATGCTATTGCTGATATGCATTTTATGTTACAAAAAGAGGTGGTGAACCGTCTGGTAGCCGGCCCCGGAAGTAAAGCTTTCGGGCGTTTGAGTGTCATGGCCCAATATTATTGTCAGGTTATCCCTGTGCTGGAAGTACCGCCAACTGCGTTTACTCCCGCACCTAAAGTCGATTCAGCCGTTGTACGTCTGATACCGCACAAAAGCATACCTCACACCGTCAAAAATATTCGTATGCTGAGCCGGATCACGACTCAAGCTTTCAACCAACGGCGTAAAACCATTCGTAATAGCCTCGGTGATCTTTTTACTGTAGAACAGCTAACAGAACTTGGTATCGATCCAAGTACTCGTGCAGAAAATATTTCTGTTGAGCAGTACTGTAAAATGGCAAACTGGCTATCAGAACAACCTGAAATGCAGTCATAACAGGAGTCAATTATGATTAATACGCCTAGGGTTTCTATTCAGGTACAAAGTGTTTATGTAGAAAGCCAATCGTGTCCCGATCAACGGCGTTTCGTTTTTGCCTATACAATCACTATCCGAAATCTTGGGCGCGAACCGGTCCAGTTAATTAATCGTTACTGGCTGATTACCAACAGCGATAGCCACCAAACGGAAGTTCAGGGGGAAGGCGTTGTTGGTGAGCAACCCATAATCCAGCCAGGGGCCGAATACCGTTACACCAGCGGCGCGATATTGGAAACACCTTTGGGTACTATGGAAGGCCATTATGAAATGATCGACCACAATGGTGAGCCATTTCGCGTTGCCATTCCGGTTTTCCGTCTGGCTATCCCAACGCTGATTAATTGATTATGTCTACATATCTCATTGGTGATATTCATGGCTGCTATCGTGAATTACGTGCTTTATTAACTAAAGTCGATTTTGATCCTAAAAAGGACACGTTGTGGTTAACGGGAGATTTAGTTGCCCGCGGCCCGGATTCTCTTAAAGTTCTCCGGTATGTTAAACAGTTAGGCTCAGCCGCAAAAGTGGTATTAGGCAATCACGATCTCCATTTATTGGGCGTTTATGCCGGGATCAGCCGTAATAAACCTAAAGATAAAATTGACACGTTACTGTCTGCGCCAGATGCCGATGAATTAATTAATTGGCTACGCAAACAACCGTTACTACAGTGCGATGATGATCTAAAACTGCTCATGACACATGCCGGTATTACGCCTCAATGGGATTTGGAAACAGCCAAAATGTGCGCCAGCGAAGTTGAAACCATGCTCAACAGTAGCAGTTACCCCCTGTTTCTCAATTCCATGTATGGGGATATGCCAAACAACTGGTCACCAGAACTCTCTGGACTGGCGCGTTTACGTTTCAGTACCAATACATTGACACGTATGCGTTACTGTTTTCCAAATGGTCAATTGGACATGTTGTGCAAAGATAAACCCGAAAACGCCCCTGCGCCACTAAAGCCTTGGTTTGAACTGCCACGCCAGATCTCATCAGAATATGCCATCGTTTTCGGTCACTGGGCATCATTAGAAGGCCAAGGAACACCCAATGGATTTTATGCATTGGATACAGGGTGTTGTTGGGGAGGACAACTAACAATGCTACGTTGGGAAGATAAACAGTACTTCACACAATCATCGTTACCACAGTAAAACAGCATTAAAGCCAGACACGCCGTGAAAAAAGTTCATCGGCGTGTTCTATCAATTAGAAACGACGTTGTAAAATCTCAAAACAGTAGCTGTGAGAATTTAATTCATCGGCATCATGGTATTCAGTAAATTCAGAATCCCATTCATCCGGTTCATAGTCAGGAAAATGCGTATCACCTATCACTTCTGCATCGACGTGCGTCAGGTACATACGACTCGCTTGTGAAATAAATTGGTCATAAACTTTGCCGCCGCCCATGACCATAACTTCTTCTGCATCACCCGCCACAGCCAGCGCTTCATCAACTGAGCTGACCCAGGTTACACGTTCATCATTACCCGGCTGATTACTCAATACAATATTGAGTCTTCCCGGTAATGGGCGACCTATGGATTCATAAGTCACTCGCCCCATAATAACGGGTTTATTCAATGTATTACGTTTAAACCAGGCCAAATCCCCCGGCAGATTCCACGGCATTTTATTCTCCATGCCGATAACCCGATCCATAGCTAAAGCAGCGATCAAGCTGATATTCATTAAGTCACCTTATAGGCAAATAGTATAAAAATTGATGACACTATACGGAAAGGGATGTACCCAGTCGATAGGCTCAACGCTTTCTTAAGTACAAAAGATTAATTTATACTTGCTTTATTACTTAAGACATTTATTGATCAAAATAATAACAAAGCTAATATTAACTATAGGGTACATTATGCTGGAAACATCACTAGTCGTCATCACTATCTCAACGTTGGGTATGCTCTCTCCTGGTCCTGATTTCTTTCTGGTAGTCAAAAATGCCATACGTTACCAACGTTCTGCCGCCATGATGACAGTAGCGGGCTTAATCGCCGCTATCACTTGCCATATGACTTATTGCGTCGCCGGGTTGGCTATTGTTATCACCACAACACCGTGGCTATTTAATCTGATGAAATATGCCGGAGCGGCTTATCTTATTTGGATTGGGATCAATAGCCTGCTTTCACGCGGTGGAAATACTCTCACTTTCGATGATCAACCACGCCAGATTGTTACTTTCAAAAAAGCGTTTATGCAGGGGTTCTTATGTAACTTACTGAATCCCAAAGCAACGTTGTTCTTCCTGGCAATATTTACTCAAGTGCTAAACATCAATTCTGGTGTTGGTGAAAAATTGTGGTATGCCTCTATTATCTGGGGATTATCGGTCATCTATTGGCCACTATTAGTCATATTGATCCAAAGTTCACCAGTACGCCGCGGATTAGCTAAGGTTCAGAAGATTATCGATAAACTACTAGGCATTGTTCTGATTGGATTAGGTGTCAAAGTGGCGCTGGGATAACAGACAGTGATTCTTTCTCTTTAAGTTTCCAATAAATCGGCATAGGAGGCAGGCCTCTCAGCCTGCTCCCCTGCCACACCACCCGGCATGCGGGTCCGCACCGGGCGGTTCGGGAGTTTGAGGTTACACGAGTCGGGGCAAGCCTTGCCTGTCGAACCACGCAAGATCCAGTACATGATTGAGAAGTTTGTCACTGTTTCGCCACCAACGTCGGCTGTTAAGCGCTATTTTGTGGGCGATGCTATGACTCGCTCCCATCGCACGTAGTTTCCTGAATATGGTTGTACCACGTCGCCAGTGCTTGAGCTGGAGCGACCTCAACCTGTGTCGAAGCCATTCCTCCAGCTTTTGCCATACTCCCGGAGTCTGGGCCAGACTGAAGTAAGCCCGCCAACCCTGAAGATAAGGGCGAAGCCGCTGTATGACTTCCGTCAGACTTCGGCCTCCGTTGCGTTTCGTCTGTTTCCTGATTCGATACCTGAACGCCGCTATCGCTTTGGCCGCCACTCTGAGTTTCACCACTTTTCCTCTCGCTACCCATAGGGCATATCCCAGGAATTTGCGGGTGAACGCACTGGCTACCGCACTTTTTGCTTCGTTGACTTTCAGTTTCAGACGGTCGAACAGTCGGCATAACAGAGTCATGACTCGCTGTCCCGCCCGACGACTACGGACATATACATTGCAGTCATCAGCGTACCGCACAAAACAGTGTCCCCGGCGTTCCAGCTCTTTATCCACTTCATCTAACAGAACATTTGCCAGCAACGGAGACAGAGGGCCGCCTTGCGGTGTCCCCAGTTTCCGTTGTATTAACGTGCCGCCATCCATGATCCCCGCATTCAGATATGCACGAACCAGCCGGATTACTCCGGCGTCGTCGATACGTTTCCTCAGACGGCCTATCAGGATGTCATGGTCAACCCTGTCGAAGAACTTCTCCAGGTCCACGTCGACCACTACACGCCGACCTGACTGCGCGAACGCCTGTGCGGCTGACACCGCATCCTGCGCCCGGCGACCGGGCCGGAAGCCATAACTATGTTCGCTAAAGGTTGGATCGAGCAACGGTTGTAGTACCTGTAGCAACGCTTGCTGGATTAATCGATCCGTTACTGTCGGGATGCCTAACTCACGCTGGCCTCCCCCCGGTTTCGGGATCATAACCCGTAATACCGGCTTTGGCCGGTATACCCCATTTAACAGTTGCTCCCGAATAACGGGCCATGTTGTCTGCAACTGGATGGCAGTCTGGTCTATATCCAGTCCATCCACACCAGCGGCCCCACGGTTGGCCCGCACTTTTCGGAAGGCGTACTGTAAGTTTTCTCGCGTCAGCATTGCTTTTATCAACACTGACCCTGCATCTTCCTGCTTATGTTGCGGATCTCCGGCTTCGCCGCTGCCCGCTTTGGACGAGGCTTCACCCCGACGTTCAGCAGACCGCCCTGTGTTCACAGGCTTCTGGCGCATGGCCTCAGATATCAACATAGATTCAGATACTCACTCTCGTTTAGCCCTTCGCCAGACAGATTTGAATCTGTCCGGCTACTATGGCCTCTGCTGACTTCTCGCTCCGGTCCTGTGCCGTTGCCCTTTCAGGCTCTCTGCGAGATCTCCCCGGGTAAGAACGCACTCCTTCATCGTACAACCGCCGAATTTACGCTGCTTCGCCTTGATCACGAGAGCTTCGCGGTAACGTGCCCGCTCGCCCTGCGCAGCAGCGCCTCATATCCGGTTCTTGTCCATCGGCTCACGATTTACGCTCCACGCTTCCTCCCCACACTCAGTCACCCTCATGCAGTTGCGCTTCACTTCGCTTGCTGTGATCAACTCGCGGCGGGACTTACACCCGCAGGAGTGCGCCCATGCCGGGCGCACACATAAAAAAGTGCGCTTAATAAAGCGCACCTCAAAATCCAGCCCTGATTTATTCGAGTCTGTACATTATTCATGTTATTGGGTTAACGCCATAATTTTGCCGCCTCATTTATCAACTTAAAACCCATTTTTCCTGACATTTTCTCTTCCAAGATCAGTATTGGATTGAGTTTTTCATCCACTTTAAAAAATCTTTAATCACGACCTCTTACCTTTAATGATTAAATTTTTTACCCGCCCTTTCATCGTGGGAGCTCATCCTAGCCCGATTGCCAGATACCATCACGCGAAAACTGAAAGAGTCATGGCTGGGGTAAGGAACAATATCTCCATCCTTATCGTGATTTAACGACATTTAATATAATAGATTCCCCATTATCAGGATTAAAAAACCAAATACTGATCACATTTCGCACTACCCATTCTGACGGTCAATTAATTTCAAATTAGAATAGTTTAATAATGTCACTATTAAATCATCAATATTCTCTGTGGGTAGATGGTCATTTTATCACCGAAGCCTGACCACAGATAACTGGGTCACTTATTGGTCAGTACCACTGACGTTGTCACACTTAAACTAAACAAAAGGGAAAGTACGATGAGTAAACTCATCAACTCCGTGGCGAGAGGCACGAGTTATCTTTTAATTTACCTGACAGCAATCCAGCCGTTACACCCGGCGATTGCCGCGGGAATAACACCGGATAATAACCAGACTCAGGTACAAAATCAGGGCAATGTCCCGGTGGTGAATATTGCTACGCCGAATGACGCGGGGATATCTCACAACACCTATAAAGAGTTCAATGTCGCCGCTCAAGGCGCCGTACTGAATAACGCCACGCAAGCGGCTAAATCACAACTGGCAGGACAACTTAACGCTAACCCTAACCTGCATGGCAAAGCAGCGGAACTGATTATTAATGAAGTGACCGGCAGCGGACGATCTAATCTGCAAGGCCAGTTGGAGATTTTCGGCAATAAAGCCAATGTGATGATTGCCAATCCTAACGGCATTACTTGTGATGGCTGTGGTTTTATTAATACTTCGAGCGCAACGCTGACCACGGGTAAACCCCAATTTGATAAACAGGGCGCGTTGGAAGCATTGGAAGTTAAAAAAGGCCAAATCACCATTGGCGGCAAAGGGTTAGACGGCAAGGCGACGGATTATGTCGATATTATCAGCCGGGCGACGGAATTAAATGGAAAAATTCAAGCCAATAACCTGTCTCTGACGCAAGGCGCTAACCGAATCAGTTTAAAAGACGGCACAGTTAAACCTGTTGCTGGAGAAGGAACTAAACCTCAATTAGCCGTTGACACCAAAGCGTTAGGCGGCATGTACGCCAATAAAATCCGACTGGTTGCCACTGAAGATGGCGTTGGCGTGAATTTAAAAGAGTTAACCAGTAACCAGCGCGATATTACTTTAAACGCCAATGGCAAAATTGAACTGGGAAATATCACAACTAAAACGGACCTGAATATTGTTGGTAAAGAAACCCATATTTCGCCAAATATTAAAGTGCAAGCGGGACGGGATATTACTCTGAAAAATACCACTCTGGATAATAAAGGCAGTGTAACCGCAAGTCGGGATATGCGGATATTTGGCGACACGGTGAAAAATACAGGCGACAAAGCTTTACTACAAGCCAACGATAATATGTGGATACAGAAAGATGCTCAGGGGAATAAAGGTAAATTAGTCGAAAATAGATCTGCGACGATAAAAACCGTGAAGGGGGATTTGGTTATCAGGACAAAGGAGTTGAATAATACTCGCAATATCTTTGTCATGCAAAATAAGCAAGCCACGCCAGATTTCACAGATAGAGATATGACTATCTTTAGTGATATCAGTATTTTTGGCTCACCCTATACGATAACAGCAGAGTTGACTCCGCTTCCTGACAAATGGTTTGGGCATGCCTATTTTAGTGGTATTGGCCTTGAAGAGGATGGGACAGGAAAAGCTTATTTAAATAATAGCAGGATTAACAGTATTGTATTAAACAATTCTCAGCCCGGTTTTATCTCCTCTGGAAAAAACGTTTACATTAACAGTAATAATGTGTTCAATCAAATCAGTCAGATTAAGGCTGAAAAAGATATTTTCCTGTCTGGAAATAGGTTTATTAATGAAAGCAAAAGAAAAAGTTCACTCAATAATTTTATTATTTATGATCTTAAACTTGAGCCCGCGCCAACGGTATATACTTATAAAAAATCAGGAGAAACCAAAACCTGGAATGATGAGGAAAATGTCATTGAGCCAGCAAGCATAATCGCGAGAGGTAGCATTGTTGCTGATTTCAAAGACAGTATTAATATTAATACCGCTCTTCCTTATGACGTTAAAACAGTCTCAGAAGTTAATATTAAAGAACGACCGGCAACATTATCAGCAGAAAATATTATTCTCCATGCCGGGCAAATTGACATTACTGATAAAATAAAGGCAATTAATGCACTAGATATTATATCTGAAAAAGACATTAATCTTAATGATGCCTCATTGCTGTCATCAAATAATGTATCTATGACAGCTATCAATAATATTCATTCTCTGCAAAGTGAGGTAAAAGGAAAAAATATTACCCTTATCAGCCGTAATGGAGATATACGGTTTCAGAGCAGTGAAAAACCCGGTTATTTTAATGCAGACAATACCCGCAGAATGAGTACATTAAGTTCTCATGGTAATTTAACAATCAACGCCGGTAAAAATCTACTTTTAAAAAATACATATTTAACGCCAAGTACTCATATCTCTCTGACAGCAAATAATGATATTGAAATAGAAAACAATGGACTGCTATCACCACGACAAACGGGTCCTATGCATCCAGACCAATGGGATAAAAATCTACTTAATGCTATTTTGCCTGAACAAGAGAAGGCAAGTTTTAAGCCTCTATTGCCAATGACCGGCGTTTTAACTGCCTCAGAGTCATTAATGATTAATGCCGGTGGTAATCTTTTCACTAAAGGCGCTTTCATCTCAGCCGGAAAAGATGTTTATTTAAGTGCGGCAAAACATATTGCGCTCAATTCTCGTAAATTGATTTTTCATAGACTAGAAGAGCTTTTCTTATCGGGTAATTACGTCCCACCTTTACGTTCAATAGAATTAGGTAGCAGAATCACGGCAAAAAATAATATCAGCATAATGAGTGGTGGGGATATTAACGGGGAAGCCGTTCAGATACAGGCCAACGGAAACACATTATTATCCGCAGGCAGAAATATCACTTTACCTTTCCTGACTTATGTTTATTCCCCCATTCAATATCGCAATGATAACGACAAAGAGAATCTCCATTTCATGGCTCAAATCCGGGGTGATAAAAAACTGACAATAGCGGCAAATGGCGCTATCACCACAGCGGGTTCTAAATTGACTTCGGGTGGTGATGTCATACTTTCCTCCGGCGGCAATATGCGCTTCGAATCAGTGCAAAATCACATTTATCGGGAAAACGGCAGTGAATCCACCGAATCAGTGACTCAGAACGGCACTGAACTGACCAGCGGCGGCATACTGACGGTTATTTCAAACGGCAGCATTCTATTCCAGGCCACCAAACTAGCGTCCAAAGGGGCAATGGATATCGCGGCGACAGGCGGTTATCTGTACGCTCAGGCGATGGAAGAATCCAGCCGCTATGAAAAAACAGAAACCAAACGCAGGTGGTACGGTAAAAAGAAAACCACCACACGCACTCGTCATGATGTTACGAACAAAGTCACTGAATTTACCGCTGGCGGTGATATCAATCTGTTAAGCCGGGATGACAGCACCTATGAAGCCAGTAAAATCGCCGCCAATAAAAATGCCAAACTGACCAGCACTCACGGTAAAGTCAACTTCAAAGCGGTCAAAAACAGTACCTTTGAGCAGACTATTACCCAGTCCAAAGGCTTTTATATCAAGCAGACCGATAAAGGCTATACCGAAAACAAATGGGTGCTCCCTGCTATTCATATCGGCGGAAAATTCACCGTAGAGGCGGCCAAAGGAGTTAGCGCGGATATCAAAGCCCAACATGGTCGAGCGCTACAAAATGCAGTATCAATATTCGGTAATACACCGGAAACTGCCTGGCTGAAAGGACTCCATGAACGTAAAGACGTTCAATGGAATTTAGTTAAAGACGCTTATGACAGTTGGGATTATAAAAGTCAGCATCTGAATCCGGTGGTCTCTGCGGTCATCGCGATTGCAGTCGCCGCTGCGACAGCGGGAGCCGGATTAACAGTTTCCGTTGCCGGATCAGCCGCCAGTACCGCGGGTTCAGCCGCCACGGCAGCGGGCGCTACTGCCAGCACTGCCGCCGCCATGAGTTCAGTCGCTTACGGCGCGACCGCTTCCGGCATGGCCGCCCTCGCTTCTCAAGCAGCGGTAGCGTTGGTGGATAATCAAGGTGACTTATCCAAAGCTTTAAAAGTGATGGGAAGCAGCGATACGGTTAAATCAACCCTCACGTCAATGGCAATTGGCGGCGCTCTGGCTGGCTTTGATAACGTCATGGGATGGGATAAAGCCGCCAATGGCACGCAAATTGACCCGGCAAAAGCGACATTGCCTAAACTGAGCAATAGGGACTGGAGCAAAGTGGCTCAACGGGTAGCAGGTCAATCCATTATCAGTTCCAGCCTGGGTACAGCCATCAATGGCGGGAGTTTTAAGGACAATTTTACCACCGCATTACTGGCTAATATTGGCAGCCAGATTAACGCCGAGGGTGCCGGATTGATTGGCAAGAACGGTCAGGTGTTAGGTTTACCCGGAAAAGCCATCAGCCACGCGGTGGTTTCTGCCCTTGCGGCGGAAATTGGCGGCGGTGATGCCAAAGGGGCGGCTGCCGGGGCATTAGCGGCAGAACTGGCCGCGATAACATTGGATAAAACATTCAATGATCCAATGAAAATTCAGGCGGGCGGCAAAATCATTGGCAGCGTTGCAGGGGCCATTGCGACCAACAGCGCCAAAGGCGCTAACAGTGGGGCCAATGCCGGGGAAATTGTCATTGTATATAACGCGCTGGCACATCTTCTATCCGCAGCAGAGAAAGAAAGACAGGGTGCAATACAAGCTTACGAGGAGAAAAAAAGCGCCTTTTGTCAGCAGTCACCGGATGCATGTAAACAAGCCGGCGATATGATTAGCTTTGGTACTGACTTCGTGCCAGTTATCGGTGATATCAAAGGTTTTGTAGAGGCTAAAAGCGCATTAGATTATCTGGCCGCCGCGATAGCCATTATTCCTGGTGCAGGTGATGCCGCTGGAAAAACTATCAAAGCCGCAGAGCAAGCCTTACAAAAAGGCAATGTTGGTGAAGTCTCCAAACTACTCAATAAGGCCAGTGATGAAATAAAAGTATTGCCAAAACCAGGAACTACATCAATCCCAAATAGAGGTACTGGTGCTGGAAATGTATTCAAAGTTGATGATGCCCAATTAGGGAAAAAGCTAGGAAAGCACGTAAAAGATTTTGGTGGTAATCCATCAAATCCTGCGGATAGAAAATTGGTTCTGGATAAAATAGACGAAATAGGTAATAACCCAGATAAAACAATTCCTGGTGTTTTTGCTGGACAAGGAACTAATGGAACAAGAGGGGATGTATTATTTAAAATAAAGGGAAATGATGTTGTTGTCACTAAACCAGATGGCACATTCGTTACCATTATGAAGGATGGCATTAATAATACATCTGTGAAGAATGCACTAAAAGGAGAACCACATTGAGTTTAGTTACTAGAGAAATCAATGAGTGGGGAGTTGAAATTACAGGGAAACGGCTTAAGTCAGTGTATGGATTGATTTATATATACGACATAGCAGATGTTGAACATCCCCAAGAGTTATCTATTAAATTTTGTGAAACTGATAACTCGCCAAAGAAGTTACTTTGTAGCCCTAATGGAACATCAATCGTTTTGTGTAAAGGTGAACTGAGGGAAAGTGACTTAGGAGAATATGGTAAGGAAACAGTGATGGATCTATCTAATTTTAAAATATTTGATGGATTGATAGGGAAACCACTTTCTTACGTTAATGCTATTTATTCTGAAATTGAGCAAGATATTATCGGTTTTATGTTTGTGTTTTATGATTATGGTCAATTTAGCGTAATGAATTTAGGTGATGAAATATATATGTTTAATCACATACCTGATTCTTTGCTAAAAGATGAAGGAATTTCCTTAATTAAAGTAAACTGAGAAAAATCTGACTCAGAGATATTCCTCCTAGTACAACTGTCTCTTAATCAGGAGATCTGACTAAGAGACAGAATTCACTGATAGGGATAGGCTGGTTAACAAAAGACGTCTCTGGAAAGTGGAGATAGAAATTATGATTTTTGGTGATCCATATCGTTTTGCGATACTAGTAGAATATATTCCCTATTGGAGTGATAGTTCATTCAAAAATGGGTTATTCCATTTTTATATTAATGGGAAAATGTTCCCTGATGAACTAACTACCGCAACATTAAATGTGGATATTTTTTCTTTAGATGATAAAAATGCATTAGTTTCTTTTCCTGAAAATAAAGAGCTATTTGATAAAGAAATCAAAGAAGCATTTAACACGATGTTAGGTATGATATCTCCTAATCTGGTAGATAGTAACCTAGATGTGCCAGAAGATTTTGAATCGTCATATATTTATAAAGCTTCAACAGAAAATATTGATGATTTTGGTAGTTCTGTATTTGCTGTATCTTACAATGATATTGTTAGAATCATCGGAGCAAAACGACGTATCTTGAGATATGATAATAATGGTTGTGGTTATTGGGAAGATATTCCTAAACCCGATTTCTATGAAACAAAACTTTATAAAGATGAAGTTAAAGAAATAATTGCCAATATAAAAAAATATTATATATCATTGTAATATAGTCTCCATATATAACCCCAACTACGGTTGGGGCTATTTATAAAGCGTCAAGAAGCCAATAAACAAGGAGTGCCTACCGAAGCAATCTGGAACAAATACAACAAACTGAGCGCTGCGCAACGGGCAGAAATGTTGTCTGCCTGTGCCGGGAACGGTGGATTATGCACTCTAACCTATCAGGCTGAAATGGAAAGTGGGATAAAAACAGCCGATGCCATTAGTGGCTTAAGATGGATGTTTAACTTATCGGCTGAGGATGCTCATCGTATCAGCCAGTTTGTGACGACAGAAAATCAGAACGATTTAGGGCTGTTATATAACTCGCTGCCTGCCTGGGAAAAAGGTGCATTAATAGCCAAAGAAGCGGTAGAATCTGCCGGTATTGGCGGTGCTATCAGCGGTAAAGCTTCGGTTACTTCGATTGTTGGGAAGAATAAACAGCCTTATCAGCCGAATAAAGGTGCTGTTAGTAATATGGGAGAGTTTTTTAAACAGCCAAGATTTGGGGCCAGATTAAAGACGGTACACTTAAA